>JBBRYL010000014.1:0-49542 GCA_038237685.1 Solirubrobacterales bacterium
CTAGTAGACGCGTCCGCAAGTTCGTTCACGCGACCAGCTCTGAGTGCTGCTCCCGGTTGGCCACCTTGGCCATCACCTGGTCGAGGTCGGTGCGGGTGAAGGTCCACTGGAACGGTTGGGCGATCTTCGCGTAGTGGGCTTGGAAGGCCAGCAGCCGCTCGGTGAGCTGGTCGAGCGATTCGAAGTCGTTGGGGGTGAGTGCTTTTCGTTGGACGATCGAGAAGTAGAGCTCGATCTGGTTCAGCCAGGAGGCGTGGATCGGCAGGTGGATCAGGCGCAGGTTTGGATAGGCGCCTTCGAGCCGGTCGATCGAGGCCTGGCCGGCGTGGCAGGAGCCGTTGTCGACGATCCAGAAGACGCGGCTGGCGGAGGAGTAGGGCTCGGTGGCCATCACCTCGTCGACGAGCCGGCCGAATGGTTCGATCCCGGTCTTGGCCTCGACGCGGCCGAAGAGGTTGGCGTGGTGGACGTCCCAGGCGGCCAAGTAGGCGAGGGTGCCATTGCGCTCGTATTCGAACTCGCAGAGCCCCGGACGCCCGCGACCAGGGGCCAAGGTCGGATGCCGCCGGCCAAGCGCCTGCAGCTGAGACTTCTCATCAGCGCTGATGACCAGCTCGTCAGGGCGCAGCCGGCGGCCCTCGAAGCGGCGGCCGTAGAGGTCAAGCACCCGTCCCGCTTTGGCCGCGAAGTCCGGGTCGCGGGCAAACAGCCAGGAGCGCACCTGCCAGGGCTTGATCGCGTCGTCGTGCAGCCAGCGCCAGATCGTCGTCGCCGAGGCGTCGGTGACGGCGCGCTCGATCACCAGCCGATGCAGCTCAGTGCGCGTGAAGCGGCCCAGCGGCAGCCCATGAGCGGCGGGCAGCTCGCAGGCGATCGCCTTGACCTCCGCGACCTGCTCCGGGGGGAAAACGGCGCGGGCGGCCCGCGCGCTGTCTATCGGTGAGGCCCTCAAGCCGCTGCTCGCCGAATCTTCGCCGCCACTTGCCGACACACTCGGGCGTGCAGTCAAGCCGCTCAGCAATCTCACCGTCGGTGGCGCCCTCGGCTGAGTAGATGATCATCCGTGCCCGCTGGACCTCGCGAAACGGCCGCGTCTCCGAGCGCGCCACCCGCTCAAGCTCACCACGCTCCTCGCCACTCAGCTCGATCTCGATCTTCTCGGGCACTACCGGGGAAGTTCGCCGACCGACCGATCATTCCTCCCAGATCACCTGAACGTACTTACGGACGGCTCTACTAGCGCCCGCACCGGGGATCGGGGTGGCCAACCTGTATCCTCGCTCGCACATACGGTCGGTGGCCAGGGAAGTCCGGTGTGAATCCGGCGCGGTCCCGCCACTGTGACCGGGCGATGAAGGTGCCGCACGGCAGTGCGTCAGCCACTGGGAGGCCAAACGGCCGACCGGGAAGGCGCGGCATCTGAGCCCGAAGCCAGGAGACCTACCTCCGGCCGCGATCAACAATCCCTCGAGGAAAGGGCGATCTCCATGAAGATCTCCGCTTCACGTTCCGCGCGCCGGCTGACCTTGTCCGCCTGCACGCTCGCCGCTCTCGCCGCTGCTGCACCGGCTGCGCAGGCCAAGCCCGCCGCCGCCGAGCTGCGGGTGGAGGCCGGGCAGACGCTCACACCGAGCCAGACGTACCTGACCGACGCGACGCGCATCACCACGGACACCCGCAAGCCCGCCTGCGGCGGCAGCGGCAGGAAGAAGGCGGTGCCGGGTCCCTCAGCACTCAGCCTGCTGATCGATGCCGCAGGCGTGAAGCCCACCCTGCGCCCGCTCGGCATCAGCGACAAGTTCTCCTTCGGGCTGCTTGTCTGCAGCATCGGACGCTCGGTGGCAACCGATAACGCATTCTGGCTCTACAAGGTCAATCACGCAGCACCGGAAGTAGGCGCCGACCAGAGAAAGGTCAGGGCAGGGGACAAGGTGCTCTGGTACTTCTCGAACACCGCCACTGGGAGCAACACCGGTGACGAGCTGGTGCTGACCGCCCCCGCACGCGTCAAGCGGTCGACCACATTCGACGTCAAGGTGACCGCGTACGACTCCGCCGGCAAGCGCGCGCCGGCCGCGGGTGCCCAGGTCTTCTATGGCAGGCAGAAGGTGACGGCCGACGCCCAGGGCGTCGCCAAGGTCACCAGCGGCTCGCGACGGATACGGCTGCGCGCGGTGCGCGGCAAGGACGTAGCTTCGAACAGCGCCGGGGTGTGCGTTGCGAAGACGTTGAGCGACTGCTCGCCGGTGGCCGCGACCACTGTCAACGGCACCATGGGCAACGACCGCATCAAGGGCGGCAAGGGGCCGGAGACAGTCGAGGCTTACGGTGGCCGCGACCGGATCGACGTGCGCGGCGGTGGCCGTGACGTCGTGCGCTGCGGCCGTGGCTTGGACCGCGTCGCCATCAGCGGGAACGACCGCGCCGCGCGCGACTGCGAGATCGTCAACGGAAAGAGGCGGCCGGCGCGCTCCGCTTCGCGAAGCTAGCTGGAAGCCTTTCGGCCGGGGCCTACCTGCCCCGGCCGAACAGCCGCCCGATCCGTGCCCACAGCGCCGAGAGGAACAGCGCCAGCCCGTTCACCGGCTTGGCGGGCGTAGTCGGGCGCATCGGCCTCGCGACCGGGGGTTCGGCGGCCGCCGAAGATCCGACGCGCACCGCGCCCGTGGGCTTCGCGGTCGTCGCCTCGCCGATCGGCGCACCCGAAGGCCCGGGATCGGCGGGCTGCACGGCATCGACCGGGGGCTCGGACGACTCGAGGCCGGGCGCGGCGGCCGACTCGGGTGCTTGGGCCTCCTCGACGTCGGACGCGGGCGCCTCGATGTTCTCCGCGAGGCAGGTCGAGAAGTCCTTCAGCAGCTTGTTCGAGATGTCCTTGATCATGCCGCCGCGCCCGAATCGCGCGAGGCGGCCGGTGATCGTGAAGTCGGTGACCACGTCGACGGCGGTGCCCGTGCCCTCCTCGCGCATCTCGCTGACGATCACCGCCTTGGCGCCGCCCTGGCCGCGCTTGTCCTGCCCGCTGGCACGCATCGTGACGGTGTGGGAGGACTCGTCCACCGACTCCATCTCCATCTCGCCTCGGTAGGCGGCGGTCGTGGGGCCGAGCTTGACCGTGAAGTTGCCCTTGAACTTGCCGTCGGCGGCCTCGGTGATCTCGGCGCCGGGCAGGCAGGGGGCCACGCGCTCGACGTCGATCAACGCCTCCCAGACCTGCTGGATCGGGGCGTGCACCTGGAACGTCTGCTCGAGCTTCATCGTCTGGCCTCCGCCCGCCGCAAGCCGGCGAGCTGGTCGGGGGTGTCCACGTCTTGGCCGCCGCCCAGATCGTCACACGCGACCTCGGTCAGGTTGCTCATGATCACGTTACGCGCACCGACGTCGCCCGTCACGTCCCGCAGTGCCGGGATCTGGGACTGCTCGAGGAGAACGGGGTGTCCGGGCTTGCCGCCGTAGGTGGCTCGGACCGCGCCGTCGTGCGAGCGCGCGGCGAGCACGCGGCGTACCGCCTCCGGGGACACCCCAGGCTGATCGCCGAGCGCGATGATCACGGCATCGGCGTCCTGCACCGCCGCGAGCCCGCAGGCGAGCGAGGCGGACTGGCCATCCGACCACCGCTCGCACTCCACCGGCTCGGCGCCGTGCAGGTCCACCGTCTCGAGGATCCGCTCGCACTCCGCGCCGAGCACCACGACCACTCGGTCCAGGCCGCACTTGGACATTGCCGCGAGCGCGTGCTCGAGCAGCGGCTGGCCGTCGAGGTCCGCCAGTTGCTTTGCCGAGCCGAAGCGCGACGCGGCACCGGCCGCCAGCACGCACCCGGCGATCACGCGCCCGCCCTCGGATGCGCTGGATGCACGGTCTCCCCGATCTCGTGGATGCGGCCGCCCCGCTTGTCGCGCAGGCGGCCGCCCTCGCGCCCGTTGCGCACAGCCACAACCTCGGCCATGATCGAGAGGGCAGTCTCTTCCGGTCCGGCGGCCCCGAGGTCGAGCCCGATGGGGGCGGCCAAGCGGTCGAGCTGCTCCTCTGTCAGACCGAGCGCCAGCAGACGCTCGCGGCGGGTCTGCTGGGCGCGGGTACTGCCCATGGCGCCGATGTAGGCGGCCTCGGAGCGCAGGGCGATGCCAAGCGCGGCGTCGTCGAGCTTGGGGTCGTGGGTGAGCACGCACACGTAGGTGGCGCGGTCGATGCCGCCGATGGCCTCGAAGGCCTCCTCGGGCCATGCGGCCACGACCATCTCGGCGTCAGGGAAGCGATCCTTGGTCGCGAACACCGAGCGCGGGTCGCACACGAACGGGCGCCAGCCCGCGGCGGCGGCGAGCTTGCACAGCGCGGTTGTGTAGTCGACCGCACCGAAGGCCACGAGCCGCGGGGCCGGGTAGGTCGCGTCGACGAACAGCAGCACGTCGCCGACCTGGCGCGCCTCGGAGCGCTCAGCCCACATCAGGTCACGTGCGGCTGCGTCGGCGGCTACCTCGAGCTCGGGATCGCCCAGGCCGCCCGAGCGGGTGCCGTCCTCGCGCACGAGCATCTTGGATCCCAGGCCCGGGCCCTCCATGATCGTCGCGATCGCGCCCCGGCCCTGGGTGGCCGAGAGCTGGGCGAACTCACCTTCGGGCGTCACTCGCGGTACTCCTCGACGAACACGTCGATCTCGCCGCCGCACGGCAGCCCGATGTCCCACGCCTCGGAGTCGGCGATGCCGAAGTGCAGGAGGCTCGGGCCCTTGCCGGCCAGCACCTGCTGGGCAGCCTCCACGACGGCGCCCTCCACACAGCCGCCCGACACGGCGCCCGACACGTCGCCGGCGTCGTTGACGGCCATCTTGGCCCCGGGCGGGCGGGGGGCCGAGCGCTTGACGCCGACCACGGTGGCAACCGCCACGCGCGACCCGTCGTCCATCCACCGCCTCACGTCGTGCACCACGTCCCTCATAGCTCTCCTCCTTGCATCAGCGCTGCCAGTTCCCCAAGTGAAGCAAGCGTGTTCCCGGCCAGGAACCGATCGACGTGCGGGAGCGCCGCGACCATGCCGCGCACGAGGGGCTCGTAGTCGGTCGAGGCCTTGAGCGGGTTGAGCCAGACGAGCCGGTGAGCGGTGCGCGACAGGCGCGCCATCTCGGCGGCCAGCAGTTCGGGCTCGCCACGGTCCCAGCCGTCGGAGAGCACGACCACGACGGCGCCGCGGCCGAGGCGGCGACCATGCTCGCGGTTCAGCGTGGCCAGGGCATCGCCGATCCGGGTGCCGCCCGACCAGTCGTCCATCGCGCCGAACGCTCGCTCCAGCGCTTTCTCGGGGTCGCGGCCGGCCAGCTCCCCGGTCACGCGCGACAGCCGCGTGCCGAAGGCGAAAGCCTCCACGTGGCGGCGCGCCGCCACGCACGCCTGCATGTACATCAGCAGCATCCTGGCGTAGGGCTCCATCGAGCCCGACACGTCGCACACCAGCACCACCGGACGCGGCCGCTCACGCGGCTCGCGCCAGTGGCGCTCGACCGGCTCGCCGCCGGTGCGCAGCGACGCGCGGACGGTGCCGCGCAGGTCGGCGCGGCCGCCGCGTGGACGCGGGCCGGTGCGGTGCGAATGTCGGGTCCGCCGGCTTACCCTGCGCGGCCCCTTGGCCGCCAGACCGGCCATCACGGTACGTGCCATCCGCCGGTCGGCGGCGGTGAACTCGGCGAAGTCCTTGTCCTGGAGCAGCTCCTGGTCCGACCACGCGGCCGGCACGACCTCTGACTCCTGCACGTCGGCGGGCGGAGCGATCCGCCGCTGCGAAGGCACGGCGACCTGGGGCAGCACCATGTCAGCGATGTCGTCGAACACCTCGGGTTGCTCCGGGTACTCGGCCCGGCCGGCGAACACCTCGACGAACGCGGCGTCGAACACGTCGATGTCCTCGCGGCGCGAGCACATGATCGCGCGCAGGGCGAGGTAGGACTCCACGCGGTCCGAGGCATCGATGGCGCGCAGCGCGCGATGTGCCGAGACCAGCTCGCCGACCCCGACGCGCACGCCGCCGGCGCGCACCGCCGCGGCCAGGTGCATGAGCTTGGTGGTCAGCCCCACGCCGACGCGCGTCTCAGACACCCTCGAGCACCTCCCCGGCACGCACGGCATCGATGTCCTCGCGCACCTTGAGCACCACGCCGAGCGTCTCTTCCAACGAGGCGTCCTCGAGCGCGAGCAGCGCACGCGCCCACGAGATCGTCTCGCCCACTCCCGGGAGCTTGTAGAGGTCCTCCTCCCGCAGCCTGGCCACTGCCACGCACACGCGCTGGGCCACGTCGTCGGCCACGCCGGGAAGCCGCGCGCGCACGATCTCGGCCTCGCGGGCACGGTCGGGGTAGTCGATCCACTGGTAGAGGCAACGCCGCTTGAGCGCGTCGTGCAGCTCGCGCGTGCGGTTGGAGGTGAGCACCACGAGCGGCTTGTGCGTGGCCGTAACGGTGCCGAGCTCGGGGATCGACACCGCGAAGTCCGACAGCAGCTCAAGGAGGAACGCCTCGAACTCGTCGTCGGCGCGGTCGATCTCGTCGATCAGCAGCACCGCCGGCCCGTCGTGCTCGAGCGCCTGCAGCAGCGGGCGGCGCAGCAGGTAGTCGCGCGTGAACAGGCTGCCGGGATCGGTGCCGCCTTCCGCCGCGCGGATGGCCAGCAACTGGCGCGGATAGTCCCAGTCGTACAGCGCGTGGTGCAGGTCGATGCCCTCGTGGCACTGCAGGCGAAACAGCTTTGCGTCCGTGGCCTGGGCCAGCGCGCGCGCCACCTCGGTCTTGCCGACGCCCGCTTCCCCCTCAAGCAGCAGCGGCTGCTCGAGCGCGGCGGCCAGGTGCACCGACGTCGCGAGCGCCTGGTCGGCGAGGTAGCCCTGGGCCGCGAGGGCCGCCGCGACCTCACCCGGATTGGCGAAGGTCACGCGCGGCCTCGGCCATTCGCCACACCGACGGCTGCTGGGTTCGGGGGCCCATACCCCCCCGAAGGCATCAGCCGTGGCACTTTCGCCCCCCGGACTCGGGGCGCCGTCACGCTCCCGCTGCGGTGGTCAGCGCCCGCCGCGTGAACACCTTCGCCAGGTGCGTCTTGTACTCGGCGGTTGCGTTCAGGTCGCCGGGCGGGTCGGTGTTGTCGCCCGCGTGCTCGGCCGCCGCGGCGATCGCGTCAGCGTCCAGGCCGTGGCCCTTGAGCGCGTCTTCGACGGTGGTGGCCCGCAGCGCGGTCGAACTCATGTGGGTGAGTCCCACGCGCACGTCCTCGGCGGACCCGTTGCCCTTGACCAGCGCGGCGACGCCCACCATGGCCCAGTCCTCCGCGCGCCGCGTGAACTTCTCATAGCCCCAGCCGAAGCCCTCCATCGACGGGATGTCGATCGACGTGAGCACCTCCTGCGGGCCCAGCGCGGTGGTCAGGTAGTCCTCGAAGAACTCCGCCACCGCAATGGTGCGCTCGCCTTCGGGGCCTGTCACGTTGAGCGTGGCCTCTACGGCCAGCATGACCGCGGGCAGGTCCGACGCCGGGTCGCCGTGGGCAAGCGAGCCCCCGATCGTGCCCCGGTTGCGCACCTGCTGGTCGGCGATCTCAGACGCCGCCTGGGCGATCACGCCGAGCTCGGACGCGTTCTGCAGCGTCACGTGACGGGTGAGCGCGCCGATCCGAAAGCCGCCGTCGGAGGGCTCGATGCCCTCCAGCTCGGAGATGCCACCGATGTCGATAAGCGTGGTCGGCGCCGCCAGGCGCAGCTTCATCAGCGGCACCAGCGAGTGACCGCCGGCCAGCAGCTTGGCGTCCTCGCCAAGCTCGCCGAGCAGCGAGATCGCCTCGTCGACGCTGGCAGCGCGCCGATATTCGAACGGTGCTGTGATCATGCCCCACCCCCTTCCGCGGGCGACGTAGGCCCGGCGCCGGCCGAGCCGTGGCCGTGGTCGGGCATCTGCTTGCCCTGCTCGGTCACAGCCGGTCCCTCGGCGGTGTGCAGCGCCTCCCACACCCGCAGCGGCGTGAACGGCATGTCGATCCACTCGACCCCCGAGTCCTTGATCGCGTCTAGCACCGCGGCGCCGACCGCCGGGGTCGCCGCGATCGTGCCGGCCTCGCCGACGCCCTTTACGCCGAGCGAGTTGACCGGCGAGGGCGTCTCGGTACGGTCGGTCTTGAACGAGGGCAGCTCGGCCGCCGTGGGCAGCGCGTAGTCGACGAAGGTGCCCGTCACCAGCTGGCCCTCCTCGTCATAGACCACCTGCTCGTACAGCGCTTGTCCGATTGCGTGGGCGATGCCGCCGTGGATCTGGCCCTCGATGATCATCGGGTTGATGGCCGGGCCGCAGTCGTCGACCGCGTAGTAGTCGACGACCTTGACCTTCCCGGTCTCCATGTCGACGTCGACGATGCATGCGTGCGCGCCAAACGGGAACACGAAGTTCTCCGGGTCATAGAACGACGTCTCCTCGAGGCCGGGCTCGATGTCGGCCGGCAGCTCCTGCGGCGGAATGTGCGCCGCGCCGGAGATCTCGGCCATGGTCATCGACTTGTCCGGCGAGCCCTTGACGCGGAATACGCCGTCGGCCAGCTCGATGTCCTCGGGCGCGGCCTCGAGCAACGCGGCGCAGACCTTCTTGGCCTTGTCCTGCACCTTCTCCGATGCCTTGGCGATGGCCTCGCCGCCCACCGAGAGCGAGCGCGAGCCGTAGGTGCCCCAGCCGAACGGGCCGGAGTCGGTGTCGCCGTGGATCACGTGGATGAGCTCGGGGTCGATCCCCAGCCGGTCGCCCGCGATTTGGGCGAACGAGGTGTCAAGGCCCTGGCCGTGCGGCGAGGAACCCGAGTACACCGTTGCCGAACCGCTCGGGTGCACCCGCACCATTGCCGACTCCCAGAACGCGGCCTGCAGGCCAACACCCTGGGGACCGACGGCACGTGACGGCGCCAGGCCGCACACCTCCACCCACGTAGAGAAGCCGACGCCGCGGTGAATTCCTTGTTCCTTCAGCTCGGCCTGCTCCTTGCGGAACGCGTCGAGGTCGAAGTTCTCAAGCAGCTTGTCGAGCGCGCCGTGGTAGTCGCCGGAGTCGTAGACGATGCCAAGCGGCGTCTCGTACGGGAACTCGTCCTTGCCGATGAAGTTCTTGCGCCGCAGCTCAAGCGGATCCATGTCGAGCTCGCGTGCGAGCTTGTCCATGGTCATCTCGATCCAGTAGGTGGCCTCGGGCCGCCCCGCGCCGCGGATCGCGTCGATCGGCATCTTGTTGGTGAACACGCCGGTGACGTTGAAGTCGATGGCTTGGAACTTGTAACAGCCACCCGCGACCGGGAATCCGAGCGTCGCGATGAACGGTGTGAGGAGCTGGTGGTAGGCGCCGGTATCGGCGATCACGTTTGCCTGGCATCCGGTTACGGTGCCGTCCTTTTTTGCCGTGAGCGTGACCGTGGCGATCTGGTCGCGGCCGTGGTGGCTGTTGGACATGTGCTCCGAGCGCGTCTCCACGTACTTGACCGGGCGGTTGAGCCGCTTGGCCAGCACGATGACCAGCGCCTCCTCGGCGTACACCTGGAGCTTGGCGCCGAAGCCGCCACCGACGTCCGGGGCGACCACGCGGATCTTGTCCTCGGGCATGCCGAGCATCCCCGACAGCACGAAGCGTGCGATGTGGGGCACCTGGGTCGCGCTGTACAGCGTGACGCTGTCACCGCGGGCCTCGGCCACCGAGCCTCGCGGCTCGATAGGGGCGCCCGCGATGCGGTGGTTGACCACGCGCTGGGTGACGGTGACCTCGGCCTCGGCCTTCGCCGCGGCGAAGTCGCCGCCCTCGGCCTGCCAGAAGTGCGTCTGGTTGGTGTCGAACTCCTCCCACACCAGCGGCGAACCCTCCTCGAGGGCCTTCTCGGGATCGACGACGGCGGGCTTTGCGTCCAGCTCGGCGATCACGAGGTCGGCGCCGTCCATCGCCTGGCCCTTGGACTCGGCAAGCACCACGGCGATCGGGTCGCCGACGTGCTTGACGGCGCCGCGCTTGAGCGGCAGGTGCTCAGGAGCCTTGATCTCGACTCCGGGCGGATCCCAGACCATCGGAATGCCGCCGGCCCACTCGCCCGCGAGGTCCTCGCCGGTGAATACGGCGACCACGCCAGGGGCGGCCTTGGCCTCCTCGGTGTCGATCGAGACGATGTCGGCGTGTGCCTCGGGGGAACGCACGACGGCCATGTGCAGCATCCCGGGGAGGACCATGTCGTCGATGTAGTTGCCCCGTCCGGTGATCATCCGGGGGTCTTCCTTGCGCTTGAGCGACTGGCCTACGAAGCCGCCTGTGCCCCCGTTCGGGGTATTGCCGCTCGGAGGTGTGTCGATGACGCTCATGAGGAGACCCCCGCGGTCTTGCCGGGAGAGTCTTGCTCCGGTGCTCGACTCATCGACGATGGGTCTGTGCTCCTCGCGCTGGCGGCGTGCCTGACCGCGCGCACGATGTTCTCGTAGCCGGTGCAGCGGCACAGGTTGCCCTCGAGACCGTGACGGATCTCGTCGTCGGACGGATCGGGGTTGCGCTCGAGCAGATCGGCCGCGGCCATGATCATGCCCGGCGTGCAGTACCCGCATTGCAGGCCGTGCTTCTCCCAGAAGCCGGTCTGCAGCGGATGCAGGTTGCCCTCCTGACCAAGCCCCTCGATCGTGGTGACCTCCGCCCCCTCTACCTGGACCGCGAGCACGGTGCAGCTCTTGACCGACTCGCCGTCGACGTGGCACGTGCATGCGCCGCAGTTGGAGGTGTCGCAGCCGACGTGGCTGCCGGTGAGCCCGAGCTGATCTCGGAGGTAGTAGATGAGCAGCTGCCTCGGCTCCACCTCGGACTGACGCTTCTCACCGTTGACGGTGACTGACAAGGGCACGGTTTGACTCATCTGCGGTCTCCTCCCCAGGAGTAGGTATGGCACGGAACCTAGTGCCCTCGCCTACCCGGTGGGAAACGTTGGCGCCGCCTCGCTCCGATCGCTCGTATTCTGAGCCGTCGATGACGCCGACACGCCACAGCTTCGACTACCACGGCTTCGATCTGGTCTATGACTCCTATGGCGAGGGCGACCGCGTCGTGATCCTCACGCCTGGCCTGCTGTTCAGCCGCACCATGCACGGCCCGCTGGCCTCGAAGCTGGCCGCGCGTGGCTATCGCGTGCTGTGCCTCGACCTACTCGGGCACGGCCTGTCGGACCGCCCCACCGAGATGTGGAACTACACGATGACGGAGTTCGGCGCCCAGACACTCGCGCTCATGGACCACCTCGGCATCGAGAAGGCGGTGCTCGGCGGCACGTCGCTGGGGGCCAACACCACTCTCGAGGCCGCGTTCCTGGATCAATCGCGCGTGCAGGGCATGCTCCTGGAGATGCCGGTGCTCGACAACGGGCTGCTGGGCTGTGCCATCGGCTTCACGCCGATGCTGATGTCGCTGACCTTCGGAGCACCGATCACCCGCTCGTGGGCGCGGGTGATGCGCCTGGTGCCCCGCCGCGGGCCCCTGCTGGGCCAGATGCTGATGGACTGGCTGAGCCAGGACCCCAAGCCATCGGCCTCGCTGGTGCAGGGGATCTTCTTCGGCCGAGTCGCCCCCTCGCACGAGCAGCGGTGCACGCTCACGCCGCCTGCCCTGGTGATCGGCCACCCGCGTGACCCGATCCATCCCTTCTCCGACGCCGACATGCTGGTGCACGAGATGCCGAATGCACGCATGCTGCTGGCCTCCTCGATCCTCGAGCTGCGGATCGACCCGCAACGGCTGACCGGCGAGATCGTCGCGTTCGTCGACGAGTGCTGGGGCGAGCTGCCGCCCAAGCGCCGACGCACCCGCGAGCGGGCCTCGACCAACGGCCACGGCCGTACCGCGACCGCCTGGTAACTAGGCTTCGGCGCCGATGGCCAGCCGCAAGGAACAAAAGGCGCAGCTGAGGCGCGAGCGCGAGGAGCGCGAGGCCGCGGCGCAATCCGCCAAACGCCGCAAGCAGCTGGTGGGCTACGGAGTCGGCGGCGCCGTGGTCGTGCTGTTGCTGGTGATCGCCGTCGTGCTGCTGGGCGGAGGCGGCGGTGGCTCCAAGAAGGCGGGCGGTGGTGGCGGCGTGCTGCCGGGTGGTGGAAGCGTGCCGAAGCAGAAGGTCCGCGACCTGAGCGCCGCCGCCAAGGCGGCGGGGTGCACGCTGACCAACTACAAGGGCAAGAGCCGCGAGCACACGACCGACGTCAACAAGAAGGTCACCTACGACAGCAAGCCACCGACCGAGGGCAATCACTACCAGGTGCCCGCCGACGACGGTGCCTACACGACCGCGCCCAAGCTCGTCGAGACCGTGCACACGCTCGAGCACGGACGGGTCGTGATCTGGTTCAAGAAGAGCTTGCCCACGAAGGATCGCGCCAACCTCAAGGCCCTGTTCGACGAGGACAGCTACCAGATGCTGCTCGTGCCGGACACCAGCGGGATGAAGTACCAGGTGGCGGCAAGCGCCTGGGCTCGCGACCCCGCGCCCAACGGCACAGGGCGCCTGCTGGGATGCGCCCGCTTCGGAGACGGCGTGTACGACGCTCTGCGCGCATTCAAGGACGAGCACCGCAGCAACGGCCCCGAAGCGATCCCCTAGGCGCCGACCGCGCCGTCGCGGGACGCCCGTCCCGTTTGGTCGCGCTGCAACGTTTCGCCCAGGTCCGCATCGCTCGGTCTGACACCGTGTTCGTGGCTTTCAGATGATGCGAATCCTGTCCATCGGCGCGGCAGCGTGCGCGGCCTGCCTGCTGGTGGCCGTCAGCCCTGCCCTCTCCGCTCACCGCTACCACCCCAAGCCGGTGGACTTCTCCATGGCCGTCTCCGGCGGCGCCACGGCCGCTACGGCCGGCCACGGCCGCGGCGTGGTGTCCAAGCCGCTGCGTACGACCAAGCGGTTCAACCTGGTCGGGCTCACATGGGGGCGCGGCGCAGGCACCGAGCCGACCGTCGGAGTCCGCACTCGGATCGAGGGCGGCCGCTGGACGCGGTGGAACACCGTCTACACCCACGCCGAGGACGGCCCCGACCCGGGAACGGGCGAGCCCCAGACCCACGGGACCAGCAACCCCGACTGGGTCGGCGAGGCCGACTGGGTGCAGTACCGGACCAACGCCCGGCTGCCCCGCCTGCGCCTGCACTTCATGAACGTGCGCGGCACCGCCACGCGCGCCGATCGCGCGCGCACCGCTCTGAGGCGGGTGGCAAACACCGGTGCGGTCTCGCTTGCGGGGGTGCTGCGCACCGGGATCGCAAAGGCCGGCGGTCCCCAGCCGCCGATCGTCTCGCGCGCCGACTGGGGCGCCCGGGACTGCAAGCCGCGCACTTCGCCCCAGTACGGCGAGGTCAAGACCGCGTTCATCCACCACACCGTGAACGCCAACGACTACACCCGCGCCGAGGCACCCGACATGGTGCTGGCCATCTGCCGCTTCCACCGCGACACCAACGGGTGGAACGACATCGGCTACAACTTCGTCGTCGACAGGTACGGCACGATCTACGAGGGCCGCGCCGGGGGCATCGACCGCCCCGTCACCGGCGCTCAGGCCCAGGGCTACAACGCCCAGTCGACCGGAATCGCCAACCTCGGCACCTTCACGAGCGTCAAGGTGACACCCGAGGCGCTGTCGGCGATGGCCAAGTTGATCAGGTGGAAGCTGCCACTCGAGGGCGTGCCGACCTCTGGGTCCACGACCCTGGTGAGCGCCGGCGGCAGCGAGAACCGGTTTCCCGCCGGCAAGCAGCTCACGCTGCAACGCGTGATCGGCCACCGCGACACCGGCGCCACCAGCTGTCCCGGCGACGCCCTGTATGCCCAGCTGCCCGAGCTGCGCCGGCTCGTCGGCGGCGTGCTGCCGGGCGGGCTGACCACGAAGGTCTCGGCGTCATCGAGCGCCACGACGGCCGGGGCTCTCTACGGCGCCGCATCCACGTTCTCGGGCCGGCTCACGGCCGGGGGCGCAGCGCCTCCCGTCTCCGTGCCCGTGCAGATCCAGGCGTTCGTCGGTCGGCGGTGGAAGACCATGACCACCGTGAGCACCGATACCGCGGGCAACTTCGCCGCGCGCGTGATCCTCAAGCAGACGCGCAACCTGCGCGCCCACTTCCCCGGCCAGGGCGACCTGCGCGAGACCAACTCGAAGGTCGTGGGACTGGGTGTCAGGCCGAAGCTCACGGTGTCGAGGCCGATCACACGGGCCCGGGCGGGAGCGGCCGCGCGGGTGCGCGGCAAGGTCTCACCACGGCGCGGGCTCGTCTACCAAGTGCTCCAGCAGCGGCGCGGCGAGAGCTGGAAGGTGGTTGGCGTAAGGGCGCTGGCCACCACGGGCACCGGGGCGTTCTCCGGCTTCTTCGTGCCCGCGCAAAAGGGCAGCTACCGCTTCTACGTGGCCACACGCAAGGACTCGAAGTTCGTGCGGAGCGCTTCGAAGACCTATCCATTGACCATCACGCGCTAGCGCTCATCGCGATCCCCCCAGCCCTGTTCAAGCTCCGAGCTGTAAAGCCCCTGGCCGCTCACCAGCAGCTTGAGCGTCAGCGCGAGGATCTTCACGTCGAGCACCAATGACCGGTTGTCCACGTACCAGACGTCGAGCTCGATCCGCTCGGGCCAGGAGATCGACGCGCGACCGTTGACCTGGGCCCAGCCCGTGATGCCCGGCTTGACCTCCAGGCGCCTGCGCTGCAACGGCGTGTAGCGATCGACCTGCACCGCCACCGTCGGACGCGGCCCGACCACCGACATCTCGCCGCGCAGCACGTTGACCAGGTTGGGCAGCTCGTCGAACGAGAAACGCCGCAGTAGGGCGCCGCTGCGGGTGATCCGTGGGTCGTTTGCCTCGATGTAAAGCCCGGCGCCCATGCGCTCGGCGCCCGACACCATCGTGCGCAGCTTCCACAGCTCAAACGGCTGTCCGTCGCGCCCGATGCGCTCGTGGCGATAGATCACGCCACCGCGCGATTCCAGGGCGATGGCCACGGCGGCCAGCGCCAGGACCGGCGACAGCACCACAAGGGCGATGCCGGCCACGAGGATGTCGAGGATGCGTGTCATTACGCGGCCGCGGGACGCTCGGCGTTCGCGCTCACCTCGGCCGGGCCGCCGTCCTTCAGGCGCGACCATCGCCAGTCGCTGTAGGGCCGGCCGCAGAGGTCTTCACCGGCGTCGAGCCTTCGGATGAACAGCAGGTAGGTGATCTGCTCCATCACCTCCAGCGGGTTGGCGATGCCGCCCGACCAAAATGCGTCCCAGATCGCGTCGACCTGGGCCTTGAGCTCCCCGGTCACCATGTCGGTCTCACTGTCACGGGCGTGACCGTACTGCCTGTGGAGGGACCTGTCACACGATCGCGGCCAGGGCTGCGATAACGCCCCGGATGCGTCAGCGCGTTATCGCAAGCGAAGCAAACAACGGCTTTCTTCCGCCGACCTTATTTCAGTTTCTGACCGTTGTCTGCGATAAGATCGGCGCGTCGTGGCGTCCACTCCAACAGCCCGCGCAGGCAGCCTCCTGCCCCAGCCAAGCGGGTACTCCGCCTTCGTCCCGGCACCGCTGCCACCGGAGCCGCCGCTCGAGCTGGACCTGAGCACGATCACACTGTTGTCGGAGGCCGATCGCGCGCTTGGCCGCCTGGACGGGATGGTGAAGACCGTGCCCGATCCCGACTTCTTCGTGGGCATGTACGTCCGCCGCGAAGCCGTGTTGAGCTCGCAGATCGAGGGGACGCAGAGCACGCTTGAGGATCTGCTGGCCGTCGAGCTCGAACCGGCGGCCCGAACCGTGCCCGACGATGTCGAGGAGATCGTCAACTACGTGTCCGCAATGAACCAGGGGCTGAAGCGACTAGACGAGCTTCCGCTATCCCTCCGGTTGATTCGTGAGATCCACCGAACTCTGCTGCGTGGAGGCCGTGGGACACAGGCCACGCCCGGGGAGTTCCGGACGACACAGAATTGGATCGGCCCGGCGGGATCGACGCTGGCCGACGCTACGTTTGTGCCTCCTCCTCCGCCGGAGATGAACAGGGCCCTGTTCGCCTTCGAGAAGCACCTGCACGCTGACCGCGCGCTGCCAATGCTGGTCGATATAGGGCTGGCCCACGCGCAATTCGAGTCCATCCACCCGTTCCTGGACGGCAACGGGCGCGTCGGCCGGCTGTTGATCACCTTCATGCTTGTGCAGCGAGAGGCGCTTCGGGCGCCGTTGCTCTATTTGAGCCTGTACTTCAGGGCCCACCGCGCGGAGTACTACGAGCGCCTGACCGCGATTCGCGAGCGGGGCGACTGGGAGGGGTGGATTCGCTTCTTCCTGCGCGGCGTGGCGAGCACGGCCCGGGAGGCCGCAGAGACCGCCGAGCGGATCTTCGACCTGCGCGAGCACCACCGTGGCCAGGTGATCGAGCAGCAGATGGGGCAGAACGCTCTGAGGCTGATCTCGCTGTTGTTCGCTCGGCCCATCGTGAACGTAAAGCTCGTGCAGATCGAGCTGGGCGTCGCCTGGGCCACGGCCAACAAGCTGATCGGACAGCTCGAGGAACTGGGAGTGGTCCGCGAGATCACCGGACAGAAGCGTTCCAGGGTCTTCCGCTACGACCCCTACCTTGACCTGTTCGACGAGCCCGCAGGTGGGGCTGACGAGACCCAGACTGAGCTGACCGAGTCCGCCAAGTAGCCGGTACCCGCCTCGTGCGCATCCTCTACCTGCATCAGTTCTTCACCACCCGCGAGGGCACGGGCGGCACCCGTTCCTACGAGTTCGCGCGCCATCTCGTGGACGCCGGCCACGAGGTCACGATGTTAACCGCGGGCGGAAGCGACGCGCCGCGCCGCCGCACGGTCGAGGGCATCGACGTGGTCGAGGTGCGCGGGGGCTATGCCGACTACATGCGTGCGACCGCGCGACCGAACGCCAGCCGGATCGCCGCGTTCGGCGGCTTTGCCGCCGCGGCCACCGCCGCCGCCCTGCGAGCGCCGCGGCCCGACGTGGTGTTCGCCACCTCGCCCGCGCTCACGATCGCGATCCCGGGTGTCGCCGCAGCACGGCGCCACCGGGCGCCGTTGGTGTTCGAGGTGCGCGACCTGTGGCCCCGCGCACCGATCGAGATGGGCGCGCTGCGAAACCCGGTCGCGCGCGCTCTGGCCACCCGACTCGAGCACGCCGCCTACAGCGCGTCCGAGCACGTGGTGGCGCTCTCGCCGGGCATGCGCGACGGCGTGGTGGCCGCCGGCGTGGACCCGGGTGACGTGACGATGATCCCCAACGCCGCCGACCTCGACCTGTTCTTCCCCGACCTCGATCCCGGCGACGTGCGGGGCGCGCTCGGAATCGATCCCTCGACGTTCGTGGCCTCCTACTTCGGCACCATGGGCGAGGCCAACGATCTCGGCCAGGTGGTCCGGGCGGCCCAGCTGCTGCGCGACCGGGGCGAGGAGGGCGTGATCTTCGTGCTCCAGGGCGACGGCAAGCGCCGTCCCGCCCTCGCAGCCGAGGTCGAGCGCCTCGGCCTGCGCAACGTCGTGCTCGCACCGGCGAGCGACAAGGGCTCCGCTGCGCGCCTTGCCGCGGCCTCCGATGCATGCATGACGATCTTCAAGGACGTGCCGGTGCTGGCTACCAACTCCCCAAACAAGCTGTTCGACACCTTCGCGGCCGGGCGCGCCGCCATCGTGAACACCGCCGGCTGGCAGCGTGAGCTTGTGCAGGACAACGACGCGGGCGTGTTCGCACGCCCGGGCGACCCGGCCGACCTGGCCGACCAGGTGATGGCCCTGCGCGACGACCCGGAGCGCACCCGCCGGATGGGCGCCAACGGTCGTGCTCTGGCCGAGCGGGAGTTCGACCGGCGGCTGCTTGGGGAGCGGCTGCGGGGCGTGCTCGAGACCGCGGCGGGCATCGGCTGATGGATGTCTCCTACTGCGTGGTGAACACCAACGGGCGTGAGTACCTGCGCGCGTGCCTGCTTGCCATCGAGCGCGTTCATCCTCCTGAGCTCGAGCGCGAGGTGCTGGTGCTCGACAACGCCTCCGGCGACGGCTCGGCGCAAATGGTGCTCGAGGAGTTTCCGGCCGCACGGCTGACCGCCCTTGACCGGCGCACCGGCAAGGCCGTGAACGACTCCACCCTGCTGCGCGAGTCCCGCGGGCGCTATGCCCTGCTGCTGAACGAGGACTCCGAGCTGCGCGACGGTGCGGTCACGGAGCTGGTTGCGGCCCTCGACTCGCACCCCCACGCGGCCGCGGCCGGCGCCCAGCTGCTGACCACCGACGGTCGCAAGACCGCCTGCGCGTGGCGGCTGCCCGGCCTACGCGTGAGCCTGGCCGCGGCGGTGTTCGCCCACCGCGCCTACACCGTGCAGAGCACGGGCAATGTGGTGCGCGAGGTGGGGTGGGTGCAGTCGAGCGCCATGCTCGTGCGCCGCGAGGCGGCGCATCGGGTTGGCTACCTCGACCCGGACTTCTTCGTCTACTCCGACGAGACCGACTTCTGCAAGCGGCTCCACGACGCCGGCCACGCGATCCTGTTCGTGCCCGGCGCGCGAGCGATCCACCACGACCAGCTCGGCACCGACCGCTCGGCCGCCCGCCGGCGCATCGTGGAGTTCCATCGCAACCGCGACCGCTACATGTCCAAGCATCACGGGCGCGCGGAGCAGCTGGCTGTGCGGTTGCTCGGCGCGTGGTTCTACCTGGTGTGCGCCCTAGCCGCCCTCGTGGCGCCCGGCCACGACCCTCGTCGCTACCTGCTGCACGCGCGTCAGGAGCTCTCGCCGTGGCGCGGCGAGGGGATTCGCGAGGCGGCCGAGACCTATAACCGCCAGACTGCGCGCGAGCGTGGAGCATCCTGACCTAGCCCACCTGGCCGCCGTGCTGGCCGCCGCCGGCGCCGGCCTGCTGGTAGCCGGCCGCGGACGGGTCATGGTGCTCGGTGGTCTCTTAGTGCTCGCGCTCGGTGAGGCCGGTCTGCTGCTCTCCTCCTCGGGCACCGCGAAGCTGGATCAGCTCGCGTCGCCCGCCGGCGCCGTGGCCCTGGTGGCCGGGCTCGTGGTGCTCGGCTGCGCGGCCTGGCTGCTTGTGACCCGGCCAGGGTGGGTGCCGGTGCTCGCGCTGGTGGCGGCGCCGCTGCGTCCGCCCATCGCGTTCCGGTCGGGTGGCGGCTTTCCACTCACCCTGGCGACCGACGGCCAGCTCGGGCGGCTGCTGCCGCTCTACTTCGTCCTGGCCGCCGCGGCCGTGGCGCTTGTGTGGCGCGCACTGGCAGCTCAGACGCGGTCCGGTGCCGTGCGCGCACTGCCACGCGTGGTGGCCCTCCCGGCTGGGGCGTTCATCGCCTTTGCCTGCCTGTCGCTGCTGTGGGCCGACCAGCTGGAGCCGGCCGTCGAGCTGCTGGCCTACTTCACCGTGCCGTTCGCCCTGCTTCTGGCAGTCGTGGCCCGCGCGCCGTTTCCCGACTGGGCGCCGCGCGCGATGGCGCGCGCAGGGATTGCGCTCGGGGTGCTGTTCGCCCTCATCGGCCTCTACCAGGCGGCCACGCAGAAGCTGTTCTTCTACGCGCCCAATCTCGAGGTCTCCAACGCCAACTCGAACTTCTTCCGGGTGACCTCGCTGTTCGGCGACCCGAGCCTGTACGGGCGCCATGTCGTGCTGGCAATCGCGATCGTGCTGGTGCTGCTGGCGCTCGAGCGGATCGACGTGCGCGTGGGCATCGGGCTGCTGGTGGTCATGTGGCTCGGGCTGCTGTTCTCCTACTCGCAGTCGAGCATGGTCTCGCTGGTGGCCATCACGCTGGCCGTTGCCGCCGCCACCGGTGGCCGGAAGGTTCGCCGGATCGTGGCCGTCGGACTGGCCGTCGTCGCCCTTCTCGGTGTCGGCTTTCTCGCCTCGATCGAGATTCGGGGCGATTCGCTGAGGCGCGAGACGAGCGACCGCACCCAGCGGATCACCGACACCACGCGTGTGGTGCGCGCGCACCCGATCATCGGGGTCGGCACCGGCAACCAGGCCCAGGTCAGCCGTCGGCTGTCGGGCCGCGACCGCCCGACGCCCAACTTCGTGTCGCACACCACGCCGCTGACCGTGGCGGCCGAGCTGGGAGTGATCGGCCTGGCCCTCTACGGCTGGCTGCTGTTCGGGGGCTCGCGCGCCATCCTGGCCGTCTGGCGGCTCGACCCCGGACTCGGACTCGGACTCGGTGCGTGCCTGCTCGCGCTGGTCGTGCACTCGCTCTTCTACCCCGGCTTTCTCGAGGACCCGCTCACGTGGATGGTGTTCGCGGTGGCCGCCGGTCAACTCACCTGGTCGCGGCGCGACGACGGCGTCCGCCGCCGAGGCCGTACCTCTGAGACCGCGGCGGCGCCCGCCTGATGGCGCGCATCGGGCTCGGCGGCCGCCTATCCCAGAACGGGATGATCGCCCTGCTCGGGGTGCTGCTGGCGGTGGTGGCGGTAACGCTGCCCGAGCTGGGCTCGGATCCGTGGCCATTTCGGCCCGGCGCGGTCCATCCGCAGGGCATCTTCGCCCCGCTGGTACGCGCGGCGGACTCGGAATGGGACGTCGGCATCTCCCGCACGGTGTGCTTTCTCGCGGGGCTGGGGCTCGCCGTCGTCGGCACCCTGTCGTTGCGCCGCCGCGACTGGCCCGCCTGGACCGGTGGCGCGGTGGCGTTGCTGGTGGCGATCGCCCTGATGGCGCCCTCGACCTTCCTTCAACTCGGCCTGCGCCAGAGCACCGCCCCGTGGTTCTTCACCAACGACTCGACCTACCAGATCGAGCTCGCGGGCGATCTGGTGCTGCACGGCCACAACCCCTACGGCCACGACTACAGCCGCTCCGGCATGGAGCGCTTCTACCCCTTCGACGGGACTGAGTCTGCCGCGGTCCGCACCCGCGAGGTCGCGCTGAAGCACTACGCCTACTTCCCAGGAACCGCGATCACGGGTGCGGTGTGGCGGCTGCTGCCCGCCCCATTTGACGACTACCGGATGTTCGTGCTGGTGGCCACCCTGGCCGGCCTGGCGGCTGCGCTGGCCTTCAGGGCACCGCTGGGCTGGCGCCTGACGATCGGCGCGCTGATCGCGGCGAACCCCGTCGCGGTCAGATCGGCCTGGTTCGGCCAGAACGACGCGCCCTCGATCACGCTGATGATCCTGGCCTTCGCACTGGCCACACGCGGCCGCGCGCGGTGGGCGGCAGCGGCGCTCGCAGGGGCGGTGCTCCTCAAGCAGTTCGCCGTGGTGGCGATCCCTTTCCTTGCGCTGATGCTGTTGAAGCAGGGGCTGGCCCGAGGAGAGCTCAAGCGGGTCGCAGCCACGTTCGGCGCCATCGTGGCCGTCGGGGTGCTCCCGTTCCTGATCGCCGACCCCGTGGCCTTCTACGACGACACCGTGAAGTTCGGTGCGGGCACCTACAAGGTGGTGGGCTACGGGCTGTCGGGCATCCTCGTTCGGGTGGGCATCGTGGCCAACCGAAACGGTGCCTATCCGTTCGCGCCGCTGGCACTGTTGCTGTGGCTGCCGCTCACCGCATGGCTGTGCGTGGTCGCACACCGTGCGCGTGAGCTGTGGGTCGCGCCGGTGGGCTTCGCCATCTCGATCCTCGTGCTGCTCTACATCGGACGCACCTTCAACAACTACTACCTGGTGTGGCCAGCCATGGGCGCCGCGATCGCGGCGCTGGTCTGGGCAGGCGAGGCGCGCCGCCAGGGCGCAGGCCTGGCTGACACCGGAGCAGATTCTCAGCAGCGCGCCCGGCCGGGCACCGCGCCACCCGCCTAGCGCCCTAGTGCGGCGGCCTTCGCGCCGCGCCGCTCGCGCTTCGCGGCCGGCGTCTGGCTCTTGCTGTCCTCGAGCGCATAGAGGTATGAGCGTCCAACGAGATAGGTGCGGTCCTGGTCGGCGACGATCGGGTTGGCGTACTTGCCGGCGGTGCTCGACCACACCTTGTGGCCGTTGCGCACGTCGAACGCGCTGGTGCTGTCGGTGCCCGTCTTGACGGGCCGCGCGGCCGCCGATCCGCACGTCGAACAGGTGGCCGCGTACACCAGGCCGCCCATCACGGTTGGGCCGGCGTGTACCGCGCTTGGCATGTCGCGCGACCATTTCGTGTCGCCGGTGGCGGCGTCGAGCGCGAAAAGCTTGCCGTCGTAGGTGCCGACGAAGACCTTCTGCCCGAACACCGCGGCCGCCGAGTAGATGTAGGTGCCAAGCGGACGAGCCCAGAGGGTGTTCCCCGTCTTCTGCCCATAGGCGAACATCGTGCCGTCGGTGTTGCCGATGAACACCCGGCCATAGGCAACGGTGGGCGCCGCATAGAAGAATTCGCGCGACCCGAAGCGCGCCTGCGACTGGGCGCGCCAGGCGAGCTTGCCCGTCTTGGCGTTGAGCGCGTAGACGCTGCCGCCGTCGGTGGCGATGAAGATGCGGCCCTTGGAGTAGGCGGCCGAGGTGTTCACGCGGCCGTCGGCCCGGTAGCTCCACAGCTTCTTGCCGTCGCTGGCGCGCACGGCGTAGATGTTGTTGTCCCACGAGCCGACGTAGAGGACGCCGCCGTGAAGCAGCGGCGTGGACTCGATCGGCTGGGCCTTGAACCGCCACTTCTCGTGGCCCGTCTTCGCGTTCATCGCGATCAGGAATCCGGTGGGACTCGCGGCCCCCTGGGGACACGGCACGAAGTCCATGTAGGACTGGTAGATCGTGCCCTTGGACAGGGTCGGCGAGGACGCCGCGCAGCGTCTGAACCGCTTGGTGAACAGCTTCTTGCCCGTCTTGGCCTTGCGCGCGAAGAAGATGCCCTTCTGCTGGGCGATGTAGACGTTGCCATAGCCGACCGTGGGCGGAAACTCGAGCGTGTCGAGCCCGTCTAGGCGCCAGGTGCGCCGGAAGGGCGGCCCGTGGTCATACGGCGACACCTTGGTGCGCTGGAGGTCGTACCCATACGTGGGCCACGCGATCCCGCGCTTGGCCTGCTTCGGCTTTGGCTGCTTGGGCACCGGGGTGTCGGACTTGTCGAACTCGACGCTGGCCGAGCCGCGCTTCTCCACCGACTTGGTCTGCTTGTAGTAGTAGATGCCTCCGCCAGCAGCGATCAGCAGAACGACCACCGCGGCGCCCAGGAGCTGACGGCGATATCGGCGAAACATGGGCGGCATAGTGGCAGGCGAGTAGGCGGGTTACCGGCTCTTGCCCAGCAGCTTCCAGATGTTGCGCATGACCCGCGGCACCTCCACGTCGAGGCTGCTCTCGCGCAGCTGGGCGCTCCACTGGGGCGAGCCCGGCCGAATCACCGTGCCCTTGCCGAGCCGGTAACCGACGAACGCGGGCTGCCCGGGGTCGCGGCCGGCCGCGCTCAGCAGACGGGCGTCGGGGTCGAGTCCGAGCGAGCGCTCGAACCGCGAGAAGTTGCCGAAAAGGCGGTCGACACCCTTGAACAGGCCGAGCCGGTCGCGCTCTTCGCCCAGCGGCGCGGGGGCGTCGGTGCGAAACGTCCTGGTGCGCTCGCCGAACAGGTCGTCGGGCCGCGCGGGACTCGGGTCACGCAGTCGGCCCTTGACCAGGGCGACGGTCCGTCGCAAGGAGCGGTCCCCGAACGAGGCTACGCCGAGCCCGCCGTCCTGTACCTCGCGGCGCAGCCCATCGCGCAGCTGGCGCGGTACCCAGGTCTCTGAGCCCGCGATCACCACCCCGGGCGCGTTTGCCAGCGTCGGCCCCTGGCCGCCGGCCAGCGCGACGTCGGTGGTCAGGTCGTACGAGAGCTTGGCCCGGTCGAGAAACTCCAGCAGCGGTGCGGTCTCGGATCGGAACCCGCGCGGCAGCCTGCCTTCGGCGTAGGGGCGGTCGACCGGGACCGAGCTGGCGTTGTCGAGCGTGTCGGGAAAGCCATCGAGGTCGGAGTCAAACGCGTTGGCGCCCTGCCATGTGGCCACCGGCAGGATCACGAGTGGACGGGCGCGACGGGTGGCGCGCGCCCCCCCGACGGGCCGGCCCGAGACGGCCACCGGCCATACGGCCCTGCGGCCCCCGGCCCGCACGCGCACGAGGTAGACCCCCGTGTGCGCCGTGGCGGGGATCTTCACCCGCAGGCGTGTGCCGCGCCGCGTGTCGTTGCGGATCAGCGCGCCCGAGCCCAGCCGCGACAGCGCGAATCGAAAGCGCCTGGCCACCGGCCCGACCCGCAACACAGCGATCGACCCCGCGGAGACGGGGGCCGACGGGCCTTGGAGCGTCAGCCGCCTGACCGCGACGCCCGTGAGCGGTCGCGCCGCACGAGCGGTCGGCAGCGGGCCAACCGGGGATTCCGTGAGGTTGCCCGCCTTGTCGCGCACGAGGACGGTGAACGCGTAGCTGCCGTCGGGAGTGGCCTGGCCGCGCACCGTGCCATCCCAGACGCCGGTCCGGCTGCCCTTGCTACGGAAACGGCGGGCGATCAGCGGCTTGCCGGGCACACTGGTATGCCACACCCGGAACTCCGGGCCGGCGTTGCGCGGGCCGCGATAGTGGATGCGCACCCTCGTGGGGGCGCCCGAGACCCCCGGCGAGATCACGTTGGGGCTGACCGAGACGATGCTCACCTTGGGCGGCTTGGTATCCACGATCACCTTCTTGATCGAGTCGAGCACCCGCCCGCGATCCTTGCGCACCACGCGCATCCGGTAGGTGCCATCGGGCACCGGCGTGCCGTCGTCGTCACGTCCGTCCCACGTGAACCGGTCGTGGCTGTCCCCCGGCAGGCGCCGGTCCTTGAACAGCTGGCGCACCTGATTGCCGTCGGAGTCCACGATTCCGAAGGAGACGGTGGCCGGCTCGGAGAGGTCGAAGCCCACACGCGTGCGGTCGCGGAAGTCGTCCCCGTTGGGCGACAGGTGGCGCGGGTCGGCCGCGAATCGAAGCACGACCGGCACCTCGGTCTTCAGCCGCTGGGTCGCCACGAAGGTGCCGAGGGTGACCACGACGAGCGCGGCGAAGACGGCGCGGACCAGGCGGCTCGACTGCACCGGCGCAACGGTATTGGGTTCGAGCGCGCGAGAATGCCGTGCGTGCGCGTGCAGCTGATCGATCCGCCGGCCTACTCGCTCCCATATGACCACTCGCTGGCCGTCGCACTCGCGCGGGAGGGGGCCGATGTCGAGCTGCTCACGAGCCGCTCGCCCTACGGGCAAGCGCCCCCCGCTGGGGGTGTCGAGGTGCGCGAGGTCTTCTACCGGCGCGCGACCGCGGGCAGGAGGGGCACCACCGCGCGGCGCCTGGTGCGCCTAGCCGAGCATGTGCCCGGGATGCTCGCCCGGCGCGACCCTGGTGGCGCCGACATCGTGCACTACCAGTGGCTCACCCTCGAGGCGCTCGACTCGCTCATGCTCGCCCGCGGCGTGCCACGCGTGTTCACGTCCCACAACGTGTTGCGTCGCGGAACGGGCCGCGCGCGCGAGCAGGCGGTACGGTTCGCCGTCGCTCGCATGGATGCGGTTATCGCCCACACCGACGACGGCGCTCGGGCGCTGGTTGAACGCTTTGGCGCGGACCCGGCGCGCGTGCACACCATCCCTCACGGCGCGTTTCACTATCTCGCCGTCCAGCCCGACGAGCAGGCCCTGCCGCCCGAGCTTGCCGCGGTCGAGGGCCCCGTGGTGCTCTGCTTCGGCGTTCTGCGCCCCTACAAGGGTGTCGACGTGCTGGTCGAGGCGTTCGGCGACATCCGCGGTGCGCAGCTGTGGATCGTCGGTCGCCCGTGGATGGACACCGAGCCGCTGCTCGCCGCGGCCGCCCGCAGCGGTGCGACGGTGCGCTTCGTGAACCGGTTCGTGCCCGACGCGCAGGTCCCGGCCTTCTTCCGGCGCGCCGACCTGGTCGTCCTGCCATACCGCCGCATCGACCAGTCGGGGGTGCTCTACACCGCCCTTGCGTTCGCCAAGGCGATGGTGCTGTCAGACGTCGGCGGCTTCTCGGAGGTGGGTCGTCGCGACGGCGCCGCCGAGCTCGTGGCACCCGGCGACCCCGGCGCACTCCGCGACGCCATCGTCCGGGTGCTCGGCGACCCGGAGCTACGCGTCCGGCTGGAGGCAAACGCCGCGGCCGCGGCCGCCGAACGGTATTCGTGGGACCACATCGCCCGGCGGACCCTGGACCTGTACGAGGCGCTCACATGCGGGTGATCCTGATGGGAAAGCACAAGCGCTCGGCGGTGGGCGCGCTCGAGCACCTGACCAAGGGCGGGTGCGAGGTGGTGGCCGTGGTAACCCCGCCGGAGCCAGGGGACGCCACCGAGCCCCAGCGGCTCGACCTCGCCGCCGAGCGGCACGGAATCGAGCTGAACACCGACCACGAGCTGTACGCGCGGATCGAGCGGGGCGAGCTGCCCGACATCGATCTCGTGCTCTCGTTCCTCTTCTGGAAACGGATCCGGGCACCCCTGATCGAGCTCGGCCGGATCGGGTGCCTGAACTTCCATCCGGCGCCGCTGCCCGACATCCGCGGCCTCGGAGGCTTCAACGTCGCGATCCTGGAGGGCTTCGAGAAGTGGGGCGTGTCCAGCCACTTCGTCGACGAGGAATTCGACACCGGCGACCTCGTGCTCGTCGAGCGGTTCGCCATCGAACCCGACGCCACGGCGCTGTCGCTCGACATCGAGAGCCAGGCGCGACTGCTGGCGGTGTTCCGCCGGGTGATCGACATGGCGCTCGCCGGCGAGAAGCTCCCGCGGGCGGCCCAGTCGGCCGGCCGCTACGTGACCCGGGAGCAGTTCGAGGAGATGCGCCGCGTGCCACCCGGCGAGGATGCGCAGACGCTTGAACGACGCATCAGGGCGTTTTGGTACCCGCCGTTTGACGGTGCCACGATCGAGGTGGCGGGCAGGACCGTGAGCCTCGTGGATCGCCACCTCCTCGAGGAGGTCGCGGTGGTCAACCGGCGCGCGGACCGGGTTCCCTAGCCGGCGGCGAGCACCGCACCGACGCTCTCCTACTGGGTCTTGTCGCGCCCGGTGACCACGACCACGGTGGCATCGCCCGCCACGGACTGGCTCCCGGGGTCGATCGGCTCGCGCTGCGAGATCTTCAGACGCCTGCCGACCTCGGCGGCCTCACGCTCGGCGCCCGGAGCGTAGAGCACCACCGACTCCGCCCGCTGTTGGTCGTTGAAGTTGGTGACCGTGCCGAGCTTGAAGCCCTGTTTCTCGATCGAATCGCCTATCTGGGCCGCCAGACCGGGCACGGTCGTCCCGTTGAGCACTGCTACGCGAACGCCGCCGGGGGCAACCCCCTTGCGCTTGGAGGGCGCGGCCGTGGCCTCGGTCTTGGCGCCGCCACCGGTCTTGGACGCCGGGATCGTGGTGGCAGACTTGTCGCTGCCGGAGTTGCTCCCGCCGATCAGCTGGGTGGCGCCGAAAACCACAGCGGCCAGGATGAGGATGGCGAAGGCCACGACGCCGATGGCCCGGCCGCGGGAGGAAAAGAGCCCGCCACGGCCGCCGGGCTCGGCGCCGGGCCGGCTCTCCGCGTACGGAGGAAGGATCGGGGGCGACGAGCCTCCAGCGGCGGTGGCCGGCGCCGGGCGGCCCGAGGTCGAGGACGACGAGCTGTCTCCCAAGGACGGTGCCGGGGTCAGCGGAGGAGTCGACGGAGTCGTCGACGGCGCCACGGCAGGCTCGTCCCCGGTGTCCTCCCAATGCTCCTCCGGGGACGGGACGGCGTGATCGCCGGTGTCGTACTCGTCGTCGGAGTCGTCACCGTCGAACTGCTCGTCATCGTCGCGGTGCTGCTCGTCGTCGTCGTCCAAGTCGCTCGCTGCCCGCTCATGGTCAGCGGTGTCGCCGGCCTCACTCGCAAGCTCCTCGTCGTGCTCGAAGTCCTCTTCCGCGTCCAGGTCATCGTCGTCGGAGGGCGGGGCGGGCGGGGGATGCACCACGGTGTCCTGGGATAGCGACCCGCCGTTCTCCGCATCCCCGTCTGGGTCCTCATCCGTCCGAGCGGCCGCCGCCGCGCGCGCGGCGGCAGGGGTCGCCGCAGCCGGTCCAAGGGCGGTGGCCGGCGCTGCTCCCGTTGCCGCGGCCGACGCCACGCCAGGGGTGGGGACGGCGCGTTGCGGGGCCGGCAGGGTCGTGCCCGGCGCTCGCGGGACGGGCCGCGCCGCGACACGTGACGGAACCGCGGTCTCGGGTCCGCGCTCGGGCGCACGCCCTGCCCATTCGCGCAAGCGCTTTACGTCCCGCGCCTGGGAGAAGTACAACGCCGCGAGCACGGCGAGACCGAGAACTGCTGCGAGGCCCGCGTAGGAGCCGATCTCCTGAAGTACTTGCATAGAACGAAGGGGTGGACTGTAGTGGCGCTACCGGCCCGGAGCGGGCAGCTCAGGTGCCGCGGCGGTCGGGGACGGGGATCTCGTCATGTGGCGCCTCGCCCGGTGGTGACGTCGAAAGAGCTCTCTCGGCAGACATCTGGGCCACGGCATCGGCCAGCGCGGACGCGTCCCCGCTGTACACGAGCTCCTCGATGCGCGCAAAGGCGCTCTCGACCCAGTCGGGATCGAGCCGCGGCCTGACGGCCGCCACGATGCGCTCCGCCGGAGTCGGCTCGGGCCGCTCGCCGGGCTCGAACAACTCCTCGTGAATCTTCTCGCCTGGCCGGCGGCCGATCACCTCGATCGCGATGTCGACCTCGGGCTCCTTGCCCGAGAGGCGGATCATGTTGCGCGCGAGGTCGACGATCCGGACCGGGTCGCCCATCTCCAACACGTACATCTGCGCCCGCGGGGATGTTGTCGTCCGGTGCTCGCCGGATCGACGATCCGGCTGCGCTCCTCCGCGCGGGTCGGCAAGCCCACGATCCGGCTGCGCTCCTCCGCGCGGGTCGGCAAGCCCACGATCCGGCTGCGCTCCTCCGCGCGGGTCGGCAAGCCCACGATCCGGCGCCGCTCCTCCGCGCGCCCGGCTCGGCGACGGCGTGGGCACGAGGTCGGCCGCCCGGATGATCAGCTGCACCGCCTCGGGGATCGTCATGAAGTAGCGCGTCATGTCGGGGTCTGTGACCGTCACGGGGCCGCCGGCCGCGATCTGGCGGCGAAAGATGGGCACCACCGAGCCCGACGAGCCGAGCACGTTGCCGAACCGCACAGCGGCGTAGCGGGTGTCGCGGAACCGGTTCTGGGCCGCCTCGACTGCCCACTCGGCCAGCGCCTTGGAGGCGCCCATCACGGTCGCGGGGGAGACGGCCTTGTCGGTGGACACCAGCACGAATCGATCGACGCCCGCCTCGCCCGCCGCGGCGGCGACCAGCCGCGTGGCCACCGCGTTGTTGCGCACCGCCTCGACGGGGTTCTCCTCCATGAGGCCGACGTGCTTGTACGCCGCGGCGTGGAAGACGACGGAGGGCTTCTCCTCGGCGAACAGCTCGCGCATGCGCGTCGCGTCCTTGCAGTCGGCCAGCACGGCGGCGAGCGACCCGAAGTGGTGGTCTTCTTCCAGCTGGCGGCGGATCTCGAAGAGGTTGTTCTCGGCGTGGTCCACGAGCACGAGGCGCCGCGGCTTGACCCGTGCGATCTGGCGACACAGCTCAGAGCCGATCGATCCCCCGGCGCCGGTGACCACCACGACCCGGTCGCGTAGGTAGGCGCCCACGCGGTCGATCTCGGCCCGAATCGGCTCGCGCCCGAGCACGTCCTCGACCTTGACCTCGCGCACCTGGCGCAGCAGGTTGGGCCCCCGCGAGAGCAGCTCGAAGACGGTCGGGAGGGTGCGTACCGGGATGTCACGCTCGCGACAGGCGGTCACGACCTTGAGCCGCAACGTGCCCGGGGCAGACGGTATGGCGATGACTACCTCGTCGGGCTGGGTGTCGTCGAGGATGCGGGCCAGGTCGTCGGTGGTGCCGAACACCCTGTGGCCCGCCACGAGCATGCCCCGCTTGCGCGGATCGTCGTCCACGAAGCCGAGCACCGCGCTCGACAGCTCGGGGTTGCGGCGGAACTCGAGCGCCACCTGCTGGCCACCGTTGCCGGCGCCGATGATCAGCACCTCGGTGCCGGCGCGCTGGACCAGCGGCGCGCGCACCGGTCGCTCCACCACCGCCCGCACGAGGAAACGCGCCCCGCCGACGAGGGCCAGCGTGATCAGGAAGTCCAGGGCCATCACCCCGCGCGGCGGATCGGCCAGCCCGAACGAGAGCAGGAACAGCCCCACGATCAGCAGAATGCTCGAGGCGATCACGGCCTTGACGATCGATTCGAAGTCCGTCTGATCCACGAACCGCCAGAGCTTCGAGTAGAGCCCGAAGGCGGTGAACAGCGTCAGCTTGATGAGGACGACGAGCGCGATCGTGGTCAGCAGCAGGCGCTGGTAGCGATCCGGGATCCCCGCGTCGAAGCGCAGCACGAAAGCGAGGTAGTACGAGAGCGCCACCAGGCAGGCGTCGACCCCCACCTGCCCGAGGCGGCGCGCCGTGACTGACGATGTGATTTGGTTGCTCACTGGTCTGTTGCTGATAGCAGCAGTCTGGCCAAGTCGGCTGGATCGCGGCGGATGCGGTCTCCCCCGTGCACGATTCGCTTGCCGACCACGAACCCCTCCGGATCCGTGAGTTGTCGAAGTCGTCCCTGGCCGAGGAGGTCTTCGTCGACGGCTCCGAGCCGACCTTCGAAGGTGGTGTACACGGGGGTGCCGAGAGCCACCGCCTCGCGGTTCATGGTACCGCCGGCGGAGATCACGAGGTCGGAAAACGCGATCAGGCTCTGAGCGTCGATCGCCCGGTCGGGCACGATCAGGCCGCCCTTGGCATCGATCTCCTCGCGCTGGGCCGGTGTGCGGGGCAGCACGACCGTCTGCGCGGACTCCGCCAGGCGGTCGAGCACGCGCGCGAACAGCGGGTTCTCGAAGCGGTGGTAGAGCGACACGGCCGGGGGCGTCCGTACGACCGCGATCGGTTCCCGCTCGTCGAGCCCGAGCTCGTCGAGTATCGCGCGGTCCGGCTCGAAGTCGGCGAGGTAATACTCCTCCTTCAGCCCCGGATAGCGGCGCAGCTTGGCTGACGTGGCGCCGTAGGGGGCGAGGCGCTCCGGCGGGATCGCCTCGGGCACCACCACCGCCCTGACCAGGCGGCAATTGACGTTGTGCTGGACCTTGGCCCACTCGTAGTCGAACGCGGTGGAGCTCGGGATCCGCAGCAGCGCGGCGGCCACCGAGACGTCGTTGGAGCCATGCCCCATCGCCACGTCGAAGCCGCGCCCGCGCGCCCAGCGCGTCAGCGCCAGGCTTCGCGACACCAGGCCGAGCCCCTTGCTTGCCAGCCTACCGCCGCGGTGGTGCCCGACAGCCGTGTGCTCGATGCCGAACCGCTCGCACAGCTGCAGCGTCTGGGCGAAGTCGCGTGCCGTCACCTCCACCTCGTGGCCGTCGGCGCGCATCGACTCGATGAGCGGCCGCATGACCAGCACGTGGGGCGAGTTGGTGAGGTCTACCCAGACGCGCACGCGGCCACCACCTCGCCGACGGCGACGGCCGGCAGCCCCGTGCCCATCGGCAGCGCAATGCCCGTACGGGCCGCCTCGTCGGTGCCCGGCAGCGCCGGACCGCCGTCGGCAAATCGGGCCATCGCGGGCTGGCGATGCGCCGGCACGCGGTAGTACCCGCGCGCCCCGATGCCGGCCTTTCGCAGGGCGACCTCGAGCTCGTCGGCACGCTCGTGGCGTCCGACGTACAGGTGATAGACGTGCTCGGCGCCCGCGACCGGCTGGGGCAGGGCCAGATGGTCGCCGAGGCCCTCGTGCTCGTAGGCCCCGGCCGCGGCGGCACGCGCGGCGTTCCACCCGTCCAGCTCCGGCAGCAGGATGCGCAGCACCGCCGCCTGGATCTCGTCGAGGCGCGAGTTGTAGCCGACCTCGATGAACGTCTGCTTGTCGTCGGAGCCGTGGAAACGCAGTCGGCGGGCGAGCTTGGCGATCTCGTCGTCATCGGTGATCACCGCCCCGCCATCGCCGAGGCAGGGCAGGTTCTTGGAGGGAAAGAACGAGAACGTGGCCGCATCCGCCAATGCGCCGGCGCGGCGGCCGTCGAGCCTGGCCCCGGCCGCCTGCGCGGCATCCTCGAGCACCGGCAGCCCGAGCTCACGCAGCTCGCCGACGGGCGCGACGTTGCCGTAGAGGTGTACGGCGATGATCGCCGTGGTGCGCGGGGTGATCGCGGCCTTGACCGTCTCAGCGGTCACGCAGAAGGTGGCCGGGTCGATGTCGCAGAACACCGGGACCGCGCCCGCATTCACCGTCGCCTCGGCGGTGGCGTAAAAGGTGTAGGAAGGCAGCACGACCTCGTCGCCGGGCTGGACTCCGAGCGCGCGCAGCGCGATGGTCAGGGCGTCGGTGCCGTTGGCGACGCCAACGCAGTGGCGTGCTCCGAGGTAGTCGGCGAACTCGCGCTCGAAGGCCTGGACCTCCGGGCCCAGGATGTAGCGCCCGCCCTCGACCACCTCGGCGATCTTGGCCGTCAGGCGCGGCTTGTAGTGATCGAGCGAGGAGTGAAACAGAGGCACTTGCATGGCGTGAAATCCCTTTGTGGAAGCGGAGTGGACCGTGCACGGAGGTCCTTCGGCGAGTAGCTACCCTACTTCGACTTCATGCTCATCCTCGCCTCCATCACGGACCCGATCGTGCAGTTCGCCACGGACGTCGTCGACAAGCTCGGCCTCGTCGGCGTGTTCGTGCTGATGACCGCGGAATCGGCCTGTATCCCGATTCCCAGCGAGGCCACGATGCTGTTCGCCGGCTTCAACGTGTCCGACGGCCACTACTCGCTGCTGGCCGCCGTCGCGGTGGGCTCCGCCGCCAACCTCGTCGGGTCCTGGATCGCATACGCGGTCGGCTACTACGGCCGCGTCGACCTGCTCGAGAAGCACGGCAAGAAGCTGCACATCAAGAAGAGCCACCTCGACCAGGCCGACCGCTGGTTCGAGCGCTACGGCGACATCACGGTCTTCGTGACCAGGATGCTCCCGCTCGTGCGCACGTTCATCTCGCTGCCCGCCGGTGTCGCGCGGATGCCGTTCTGGCGGTTCAGCGTGCTCACGCTGGCCGGCTGCATCCCGTGGGTGCTGCTGCTCACGTTCATCGGCAAGCAGGCCGGGGACAACTGGGTGAAGTGGAAGGACTCGCTGCACTACGTCGACTACGTCGTGGCGGCCGCGATCGTCGCGGGCATCGTCTACCTCATCGTTCGCCGCCGGCGCAACCCGCCGCCCGCCGCCCGGACCGCCTGACCGGCTCACCCGGTTTGCGGTTGAATGCCCCGATGGCCGACGGGGCATACGCGCGCGCAGGCGTTGACACCGGACAGGCGGGCAAGGGGGTCGCCGCCCTGGTCGATGTCATCGCCACGATCGACACCGGTCGCGACCACCGGGCGCTGCTGGGGTCGGGCCACTACGCAAACGTCATGCGCCTGGCCGGCGACACCGGGCTTGCCCTCTCCACCGACGGCGTGGGCACCAAGCTGATCGTCGCCGAGCAGATGGGCCGCTACGACACCGTCGGTATCGACTGCATCGCGATGAACGTCAACGACGTGATCTGCGTCGGGGCCGACCCGATCGCCGTGCTCGACTACGTGGCCGTGGAGGAGGCCGACCCGCAGCTGCTCGAGGCAGTGGGCCGCGGACTCAAGGCGGGCGCCGAGGACGCCGGGGTGGAGATCCCCGGCGGCGAGCTGGCCGTGGTGCCGGAGCTGATCCGCGGGCACCCCTCCCCCGGCGGCCTCGACCTCGTCGGCATGTGCGTGGGCCTCGTGGACATCCCGAGCATCGTCACGGGCGCCTCCGCCCAGCCCGGCGACGCCATAATCGGGCTTCCGTCGAGCGGCGTGCACTCCAACGGGTTCACGCTCGCACGCAAGGCCCTCCCCGACCTCGAAGCCGCTCCGGCGCAGCTGGATGGCGCCACCGTGGGTGAGGCTCTGCTCGCGCCCACCGTCATCTACGTACGCGCGACGCGCGAGCTGCTGGCCTCTGACATCGAGGTCCGCGGCCTGGCGCACATCACCGGAGACGGCCTGCTCAACCTGTTGCGCCTCGAGGCCGAGGTCGGCTACCGGATCGACTCGCCCCTGGCGGTGCCACCGGTCTTCGAGCTGATCGCCGAGGGCGCCGGGACGGAGCCGGCCGAGATGCACGAGGTCTTCAACATGGGCTGCGGCTTCTGCGTGGTAGTGCCCGAGGCCCAGGCGTGCGACGCCGTTGCACTGCTCGGCGACCACCATCCGGGCGCCGCGGTGATCGGGGCGGTCAGCGACCGCGCCAGCACCGTCGAGCTGACGGGCGCGGGTCTGATCGGGCGCGACGGCGCCTTCGTCGCGGCCTGAGCGCAGGTAAACCGCCCGGGCGCGCCGAACTCCCTCCCAGGATGCGGACCGGCACGAGAGGGCGCACAATACGTTGAGCACCGTGATCGGAACCCTCCTCAACGACCGCTTCCGCCTGGAGGAGAAGATCGGCTCCGGCGGGATGTCGACGGTCTATCGCGCGTTCGATCCCACGCTCGAGCGGTGGGTCGCCATCAAGCTGATGCATCGCGACATCTCGGAGGACCCCGACCAGCTCGAGCGGTTCCGGCGGGAGGCACGCGCCGTGGCGCGGCTGTCGCACCCCCACGTGGTCACCGTGATCGACTTCGGCGAGGACGACGGTACCCCCTACATCGTGCTCGAGTACGTCGAGGGCGAGACGCTCAAGGACCGGATCAGGCGCATGAAGCGGCTGCCCGTTGCCGAGGCCGTGGCCTACGCGATCGAGATCGGGCGCGCCCTGACCTGTGCGCACAGCGAACGCCTCGTGCACCGCGACGTCAAGCCTCAGAACGTGCTGATCGACATGGAGGGCCGCGCGAAGGTCACCGACTTCGGGATCGCCCGTTCGCTCGAGGCACACGGCCTCACCGCCACCGGCCGCGTGCTCGGTACCACCGACTACGTCTCCCCCGAGCAGGCCCTTGGCCGGGAGGTCACCGAGCAGTCAGACGTCTACTCACTCGGCATCGTGCTGTTCGAGATGCTGACGGGTGAGGTGCCCTTCCGCGCCGACAGCCAGGTCGCGGTGGCCATGAAGCACGTGCGCGAGCCGATCCCCGACGTGCAGATGATCAGGCCCGAGGTCTCCTCGGCGCTGGCGTCGGTGGTCGACCATGCGACCTCCAAGGAGCTTGGCAACCGCCACCCGACCGCCAAGGACCTGACCGAGGACCTCGAGGACGTGCTGGCGATCGAGGTCGCGCGCACCGGCGAGGCCGGCGGCGAGGCCACCACGGTGCTGCGCGCGCTACCCGGGGACACCCGCGACTTCGTGCCGATCCGGCTGCGCAATCCGCGCCGCTGGCTGCTATCGGTGCTCGCGGTGCTCGTGCTCGCCGGCGGCGCCGTCGCCTATTTCGCCACACGCACCGAGAAGGGCGCGGGCACACCGGCGACCCCGAAGGCCGCGGCCGGCCTGCGGGCCGTGGACCTCAGCTCCGACGCCGCCAACGACTACGACCCGCCAGGCGACGGGGGCGACGGTCAGGAGTCGCCCCAGGCTCCCCAGAACGTGGTGGACGGCAACCCCTCGACCCAGTGGGACACCGAGCGCTACCGCGACGGCTTGAAGGGGGTCGGCAAGTCCGGCGTGGGGATCTTCGTCGACGCCGAAAAGCCGGTCGGCGCACGGGCCTTGAAGGTCACGTCGTCCACGCCCGGGTTCACCGCCGCCGTGTACGCCTCCAACGACGTGCCCAAGTCGATCAAGGGCTGGACGAAGGTCAGCGGCGACGGCACCGTCGGCGAGGAGCAGACGATCAAGCTGCGGGCCGGACAGCCCTACCGGCGCTACCTGCTGTGGATCACGAAGCTGCCCAAGCAGAACAAGGCGGCCGTGCAGGAGCTCGCGCTGTTCCGGTAGGCGTCCTCAGGGCGAATAGCGCTGCTCGCGCTCATGGCGGTCGATGGCCAGCGTAAGCAGCCGATCGACGAGCTCCAGGTAGGCCACCCCGCTCTCTTCGAACAGCTTGGCGTAGACGCTCGTGGCCGTGAACCCCGGCAGCGTGTTCAGCTCGTTGACCAGGACGCGCGCGTCGCCCTCGGGATCCTCGACGAAGAAGTCGCAGCGCGCGAGGCCCGAGCAGCTCACCCGCAGGAAGACCTCGACCGCCAGCTCGCGCACGCGCTCTCGTGTCGCAGCCGGCAGCCGCGCCGGCACCTGGAGGGTCATTCCGCCCGCGGTGTACTTGGCGTCGTAGTCGTACCAGTCGGCCTCGATCACGATCTCGCCCGGCTGGGAGGCCTCGGGCGCGGCGCCCTCGCCGCCGATCGGGGTGTTGCCGAGCACCGAGCACTCGACCTCCATGCCGTGGGCCATCGCCTCGACCACCACGAGCGGGTCGTGCTCGAACGCGGCGGCAAGCGCCGCGGGCATCTCCTCGACGCTCGTGACCTTCGAGATGCCGAACGAGGAGCCCATGCGGGCCGGCTTGACAAACACCGGCAGCCCCAGCCGCTCGAGCACAGCCGGATCGTCACCTTGGCGAAGTCCCACGTAGCCGACCTGGGGCAGGCCGGCGGCGGCCATCAACTCCTTGAACACGACCTTGTCCATGCACACGGCCGAGGCCATCACGCCAGCCCCGACGTAGGGCAGGTCAAGGGCCTCGAGCAGACCCTGCACAGTGCCGTCCTCGCCGTAGGGACCGTGCAGCACGGGGAATGCGACGTCGCAGCCCAGCAGGCCCGATCCCGGGTGCAGCGCAACCGGCTCGCCGTCCACGGTCCAGGCGCCTTCACGGGCGATGCGCACGTCGATGGTCTCGTGGCCGGCCTGCTCCAGCCCGGTGCGAACGGCAGCCGCTGAGGCCAGCGACACGTCGTGCTCGCTCGAGCGGCCCCCTGCCAGCACGGCGATCCTCATGGCGTGCTATCCGGCGTGGTCGCTGACGGCGTGGTGGTGGTCGGCGTCTCCGGGCTCGCCGCCGCCTTGTACTTGCCCACCACGACAACCACGGTCGAGCCCGGGTTGACCTTGCCGTCCGCGCTCGGGCGCTGCTCGAGCACCTTGCCGTCGTCGTCCTTGGTTGCGGTCGCCCGGCTGCGCACGCTCACGCCGAGGCCGGCGGCCCTCAGCGCGCGGCGTGCGTCGGCGGTCGAGAAGCCCACGACATCGGGGATCGACGTCTGGTTCTTGGCCTTGGCCACCACCAGGTCGACGGTGTCGCCCCGCTTGGCCTTGGCGCCGCGGCCCGGGCTCTGGCTGAGCACCTCGTTCGCGGGCTTGTCGGACTCCGCCTGGCTCACCGACACCTCGAGGCCCGCGTTGTTCAGCCGCGTCTCGGCGGCGTCGCGAGTGAGCCCGACGACCTTGGGCACCCTGACGCTCGCGGGACCGGAGCTCACCAACAGGCGGATGCGCGAGCCGCGCTCGACCAGCTTCGCGGCGCCGGGCACCGTGCGTGTGGCGAAGCCCTTGCGGATCGATCGCGAGGCCTCGGTGTCGGCCGTGACCTCGAAGCCCGCCTTCTGCAGCGAGCGGATGGCCAAACCCCGCGAAGTGTTGCGCACCGACGGCACGAGCACCTTGCCCGGGCCGTTGGACACGAACAGGGTGATGGTGTCGCTCTTGGCGGCAGATTGGCCTCCGTCGGGATCCTGGCGCAAGACCGTGTCGAGCGGGGCGTCGCTGCGCTCGCGCTGGACCTTGACCTTCTCGAAGCCATCGTGGTCGAGGCGAACGCGTGCCTTGGTCAGGGACTGCCCCGTGACCTTGGGCACCTTGACCTCCTCCGGGCGCGTGAACGCATAAGCCATCGCAGCGATGAGCAGCAGCACAAGCGCTCCGATGAGGACCCCCAGCCAGCGGCGGCGGCCGCCCTCCCGCTCGAGCTCCGGGTCGTGCCCGTTCGAACTCACCACAACGGCGGCCGCGGTCGCTCCGGCGGCACCGGCGCCGACGGCCGCGAAGTCGAGCGTGCCCGGCACGTCCTCGCCGCTCGACACAAACGCCTCGACGTAGGGCTTGCACGCCTCGAGCGCGCTGGAGAAGTCGCTCGCTGTCTGCCACCGCGCCGCCGGACCCTTGGCAAGCGCGCCCATGACCACGGCCTCGAGGTTGGGCTCGATCCGCAGGCCGTCCTTTGACATCGGCGGCGGATCCTCGGACAGGTGCTTCAGTGCGATCGAGACGGCGCTGTCGCCGCCGAAGGGCAGGCGCCCCGTGAGCATCTCGTAGAGCATCACCCCGATCGAGTACACATCGGAGGCGGCGGTAACCGCATGCCCCTGCGCCTGTTCCGGCGACAGGTACTGCGCCGTGCCCATGATCGAGCCGGTCTCGGTCATCTCCGAGGCTCCCGCCCGGGCGATGCCGAAGTCGGTGACCTTGGCTTGGCCGTCGCCGCCGACGATCACGTTGTGGGGCTTGAAGTCGCGGTGGATCACGTTGTGGCTGTGGGCGAACTCCGCCGCCGAGAGGATCTGGCGACCCAGATCGATACAGCGCAGCTGGCCGAGCGGCGCCTCGGCGTTCACGACGTCCTTGAGCGTCTTGCCCTCCAGCAGCTCCATCGCGATGTAGTAGGTGCCGTCGTGCTCGCCGCGGTCGAAAACGCCGACCACGTGGGGGTGCTGCAGGCCCGCGGCGGCCTTGGCCTCGCGCCGGAAGCGCTCCACGAACTCGGAGTCCTGCGCAAAGCGGCGGTGCAACACCTTGAGCGCCACCTCGCGGCCCAGGTGGGTGTCCTCGGCCCTGTAGACATCGGCCATACCGCCCGAGCCGATCCGCCCGACGATCTTGTAGCGCCCGTCCACGGTGGTGTCGGCAGCGACGTCCGACACTACTTCACACCCCCCTTGCCGAGCAGCGCCTCGAGCACCTGTTTGGCGATGGGCGCGGCGTCGGTGCCGCCCTGGCCCTGGGTGCGCTCGATGGTCACGGCCACGGCCATCTGCGGTTTGTCGAGCGGGGCGAAGCCGATGAACCAGGCCTGGTTCGCGGTCGCGTTGTCGACCTCCGCGGTGCCGGTCTTGCCCGCCACCTTGGCGCCCGAGAGCGCGGCGGCGGTGCCGGTGCCCTCCTCGACGACCTTACCCATCATCTGCGTCAGCTCTCCGGCGGCCTTCTCGGACATCACCTGGGACTGGCGGGTCGGCTGGATCCGGTCGGTCACGCGGCCGTCCTTGTCCACCACCCGCTCGGTCAGCTGCGGACGCATCAGCCGGCCCCTGTTGCCCACGGCGGCCGCGACCTCGGCCATCTGGAGCGGCGTGACCTCGATCGCGCCCTCCTGGCCGCCCTGGCCGATGGCCACGCGGCCGACGTCGAAGCCGGCGTCTCCGCTGAGCAGCTTGCCCTTGCCGTTGCGCACGCCGCTCGCGTTCATCTGGCCGTCGGGATAGTCGAGCTGGGGATCCTGGTTGAAGCCGAAGCGGCTCATGTACTTCTCGAGCGTCGTGCGGCCCACCCGCTCGCCCACTTGGGCAAAGACGGTGTTCACCGAGTTGGTGAGGGCGTCTGTCAGCGTGATCGGGCCGAAGTTCTCGCCGCCATCGTTGGCCAGCGGCACGCCGCTGACGGTCCGCGGCGAGCGGCCGTCGATGATCGACTGCGGGTTGTAGGCCCCGGTGTCAAGCGCCGCGGCAGTCGTCACGACCTTGAACGTCGAACCCGGGGGGTAGCGAGACTGGGTGGCTCGGTTGACCAGCGGCGCGTCGGTGTCGCGGTTGAGTTGGGCCAGCCGATCAGGCACCTGATTGGGGTCGAACTCGGGCACGCTGACCATCACCCGTACCCGGCCTGTCTGTGGGTCGATCGCGACCACCGAGCCCTTGCGCCCGCCCAGAGCCTGTAGGGCCACCTTCTGGGCGTTTGGGTCGAGCGTGGTGATCAGGTCCTTGCCCTCGCGGCCCTGGTTCTGCAACTGGCTGAACACGGTGCCGAACTCGCTCTCCTGGCCGGCCAGCGCACCGTTGCGCGAGCGCTCGAGGCCGGCGCGGCCCTGCCCGATGAACGAGTAGCCGACCGAATGGCCAAACAGCGAGCCGGTTGGATAGGTGCGCACGTAGGTGCGCTCCTGGCCCCGCCCACGCCCGACGCTGCGCGCAAGCACCGTGCCGTCGTCGGCTTTGACCAGCCCGCGTGGGACCTGTTGCTCCTCGATCAGGGGGCGCCGGTTCAGAGGGTTGTCCTTGAGCGACTGGGACGCAAACACCGACCAGTGCGACGTGAAACCGATGAGCACCGCGAACAGCACCATCGAGAGGCCGAACAGCTGGACGATCTGGCGGTTCACACCAGCCCTCCGCGCTGCTGGCGGCGGTCACGCCGCGCGTGGTCAGACACGATCAGCAGCAAGGCCAGCAGCATCATGTTGGCCACGATCGAGCTGCCTCCGTAGGAGACGAAGGGCAGGGTCACGCCGGTGAGCGGGATGGCCTTGGTCACCCCGCCGACGATCACGAACACCTGTAGCGCGAACACCGCGGTCAACCCCGTGGCCAGCAGCTTGGAGAAGCCGTCGGCGGCGATCATCGCGGTCTTGAAGCCGCGCGCCACGAACAGCAGATAGACGAGGATCAGCGCCGCGGCTCCGAACAGCCCCGCCTCGTTGACGATCAGAGAGTAGATCAGGTCCGTGTCGGCAAGGGGCACTATCGGCTGCGTTGCACCGGGCGCCTTTAGCAGCGCACCGCCGAACCCCTGTCCGAACAGGCCCCCGTCGGCCTGCGCAAAAAGCGACTGCGCGATCTGGTAGCTGCCGCCGGTCGCCTTGTCGTATAAGGCGGGGTCAAAAGGATGCTGCCATGTCTCGATCCTGTCCTGCACGTGGCTGACGGTGTTGGCGAAGTAGGTAGAGCCACCGAGGAACATCGTGGCGCCGATGCCCACGAGCGACAGTCGCGCCGTGGCCACATACAGCAGCGCCAAAAAGCCCCCGAAGAACATCACCGAGCTGCCGAGGTCGCGGATGAACAACAGCATGAACATGGCGAGGCCCCAGACCAGCAGCAACGGGCCAAAGTGCTTGAGCGACGGCCGCTCGCGCAGGATGGCCACCAACGAGGCCACGAAGATCACAAGCAGGACGATCTCGGCGGGGCCAAGCCCGGCCGCGGCGATCACCAGCAGCACCAGCGCCGCGGGCACGATGATCGATCCCGCCTGCTGGATGGCGGTGAGCGGCTTGTTCCGCGCCCGCACCAGAACGTCCCCCGTGTCCCGGAGGTAGCTGGCCAGGAAGATGATGATGGCGATCTTGGCGAACTCGGCCGGCTGGAAGGCGATCGGGCCGACCCCGACACCCAGGTACGCCCCGTTGGTCTGGGCGCCCAGACCCGGAACGCGCGGCATCAGGAGCAGCACGATCCCGGCGGCCGCGACCGTGTAGCGGTAGCGCTCCAGCACGGCGTGATCGCGCAGGAACACGATCGTGGCCATGAACACCACGAGCCCCGCCACGAACCACTGGGCCTGCGCCCGGGCGGACTCCGGGTCGATCCGGTAGATCTCGACGAGGCCGAAGCCGGCCAGCGTGGCCGCGAGCGGCAACAGGTAGGGATCGGCGTCGGGCAGCCGCGCGCGCAGGAAGAGGTGGGCCGCCAGGCACAGCCCTAGGAACACCAGCCCGTAGGTGAGCGTCCCGGCCTGGATGTCCTTCAGACCCGTCGCGGCCGAAGCGGTGTTACGCGAGACCAGCACGGCCGCGAACCCCGCGCTCACGATCAGGGCGACCGGCACCAGCCCGAACATCTCGCGCGTACGCGCGCTCACTTTCGGAATGCCTCGCTGCCAGTGTCCAGCGTGCCGCGCTCCAGCTGCCTGACCAGATCGCTGGCGTCATTGCGGCTGCGCCACTCGTGGTTGAGCAACCGCCCGCGCCGCTCACGGCCCAGCGCCCCCGCCGGCACGCTGCTCGAGTACTCCGGCGAGTAGAGGTCGACCCCGAGCGGAAGCTGGTATGGCACCCCGCGATACATCGTGACGAGGCCGGCGTCGTCGGTACCCAGGAAGTAGACCTGGCGAGCGCCGAGAACCGCACCAGCGCCGATCGCGGCGACTACGGCCACCACCACGAGCGCCGTAAGCGCTCGGCGGCCGCGCGACCGCCGAGCGTGGGTGGCACGCGAGCCGCGGGCCGCGGTCGCGCTCCGGGCACGCGATGCCGCGACAGCCGAGCCCTCCCTCTCGCGTACCGCCGACTGGACATCGGCGGCGTTCAGGCCCTGGTGGATCGTGTCCTGGCCCGCGAGCGTGTCCTCGGAGCCGGCGGGCTCGTCGCCCTCGTCACCCAGCCGGAAGAGCACCACCGTGATGTTGTCCTTGCCACCGCCCTGGTTTGCGGCCTTGATGAGTGCGGCCGCGGCATCGGCCAGCTTGCCTGCGCCCCGGAGGATGCCGGCCATCTCGGCGTCGGACACCATGCCGGTGAGTCCGTCGGAGCACAGCAGGTAGACGTCGCCGTCGCGCGCGGTGTGGGTATGGGCGTCTACCACGACGTCGGACTCGGGTCCGAGCGCGCGAGTGATGATCGAGCGCTGCGGATGGTTCTCGGCGGCCTCCGCCGTGAGCTGGCCGCTGCGCTGTAACTCGGCCACCAATGAGTGGTCGTGGGTGAGCTGCTCGAGCTGACCGTCGCGGAGCCGGTAGGCGCGACTGTCGCCGACGTGGCCGATGCTCACGCCCTCGGGCCACACCATCGCTGCGGTCAGCGTCGTGCCCATGCCGCGCCGCGAGGGGTCGGCCTGCGCCATGTCGAAGATCCGCCGGTTGGCCTCGCGTGTGAGCTCGGTGAGCAGCTGCTCGGGCCCCTCCCCGCTGTCGGCCGAGCCCTCGAACACGCCGGCCGCGGTTGCCGAGGCGACCTCGCCGGCCTGGGCGCCACCCATGCCGTCGGCTACCGCGAACAGCGGCGTGGCGATCACGTAGTTGTCCTCGTTGGCCTCGCGCTGACGGCCGACGTCGGAAAGCCCTGCCTGCTCCACGACCCTCAGAGCCATTCCCTACTCCCCGTAGCGGTACTCGGTGTCACCAATGCGAATCACGTCCGCCTGCTTCAGCCGCTCGGCCCCACGCAGCGGCCGTCCGTTGAGGTAGGTCCCGTTGGTCGAGCCCATGTCCTCGACCTGCATGAAGTCGCCGGCCTGGTAGATCCGGGCGTGAGTAGTGGAAGCGAACGGATCGTCGACGTTTAAGTCGGCTGACGCCCCGCGGCCCATCGTCGCGCCGTCGCGGACGTCGATCACGTCTCCGGGCTCACGTCCCAGCGCCGCCACCACCACCAGCTGAGGCGACATGTGGCCCAGCATGCCGCGGTCCTCGGGCTCGTCACGGCGGCGCTGCGCCCCTGGGGCGTTCACGGGCTCGGAGGCCACGGCCGCCTCCTGGTTACGGGTCAGGTCGCGCAGAGCACTGCGCGAGACCCACAGCAGGAACAGGTAGAGCACGGCCAGAAAGCCGAACTTCAGGGCAACGGCCAAGGGCTCGTCCACGCGGCCGCCCTACTCCAGCTCGAAGTCGAGCTCTGTCAGGCCGATGGTGATGTGATCACCATGGCGCAGCACCGCCTGGTCGACCCGCTGGCGGTTGACCTTGATGCCGTTGGTGGACCCCAGATCGGCCACCATCCAGCTGTCGCCCTTGGGGCGAAGCTCGGCGTGGCGGCGCGACACGTTGGCGTCGTCAACGGTGATCTCGCAGTCCTTGCTGCGCCCGATCACTACGCGACTGCCGTTGAGCACGGTGCGCCGGCCGGCACCCGCGAGCACCGCGCGCGACGGCGCGATCGGCTCGGGCTCGAGCCGCCGGGCGTCCCGGTCGGGCGAGTAGACCATCGTGTGGCCGAAGTCACCCTGGGACGGCGCGGCCGCGGCGGCGGGGCTGTCCGGCTCGTCCTCTGGCTCCCCGAGCTGCTGGGCCTGGATGCCGAACTCGCCGAGGCTCAGGCGGTCGTCGGTCATGAACTCGACGGCGGGCCGGCTGGTGAGCGCCAGCCGCTCCGTGCGGGCGTGCTCGAGCAGATAGTCCGACAGCTCCTTACGCAGCGCGGGCTCGTAGCTCTCGAACTGCTCGCGATCCTGCGCCGAGAGGAAGACGCGGTAGTGGTTTGGCACGTAGACGCGCGACACGGAGACCTGCTTGGACTCCTCCATCTCGCGCGCGAGCTTGCGGGCCAGCTCCACCGGCTCGACCCGCGACTTGAATGCGCGACTGAACGCGCCTTCGACAAGGCCGCCGAGCTTGGCTTCGAGGTTTTTCAGAACGCTCATGACTGGGGGCTCAGGGTAATGCCGGAGCCGGGAGGGTGCCCCTTGGAGGCGGGGTGAGCAGGATCGCGGTGATCGCCACGAGGGCACCGAGTGCCGCGCCGGCCACCGCCCCACGCGCCGGCTGGAGGCCCGAACCGCTTGCCAGGACCTGGCTGAGGTAACCATGAGCGGCCACGAGGCCGACGGTCCACGCCACGCCAACGGCCAGGTCCAGCGCGGCCCAGCGGCCGCGAGCTACCAGCGGGAGCACCACCGCGAAGGCCATCCACACAAGCGCCGGCGCCAGGCCTCCCGAGGAAACCAGCGGCCAGAGGGCGTCGGCGGCCGCGTGCCCGACCGAGCCCGCATACTGCGAGCGCGCCATGGTGCCCGGAGCCGTGCCGAACAGCAGGTCACGCCCGGTGACCACCTCGGTCACGGCCAGCCACAGAAATCCCGCGGCGGCCAAACCAGCCCGCCGCCTGGCCGTGCGCGCGAGTGCGGCCACGCCGACGAACAGCGGGGCCAGCGCAGTCAGGCCGAGCAGGGGGGCCAGAGCGGGCACCGACCAGAGGTATCCGGCGCGGGGCAGCAGGATCGGAGTGGGCACGAGCGCTGCGGCCACCACGAGCGCCGTGCCCGGGTGACCGCCCGCGGTGGCCAGCCAGCCGAGGACGGCGAGGACCGAGACGATCCAGCCGATCCGTGGAAGCACCGCGACCGCCAGGGCAGCTGCGGCCGCGGCCACCAGCGGCGAGAACGTCGGAGTCGCGCCGAGACCCTGCAGCGCCGCTAACACGAGCAGCCCGGCCGCGACGCCGGCCGCGGCCCGGCGCATGAGCGCGCCTCCGCGGCGAGGCGCCACCCACGGCTCCGCAGGCCGCGGGGCCGCCGCATCGACGCCGCGATGCACGAGGGTCCTCAGGCGCGTGCGGGCACGTACCGCGGTCAGGCCGAACCGCTCGATCGTCTCGGGCTCGACGAGTCCGCCCACATCCGACAGCCCCCCCTCGGCCTCGGCGAGCACGTCCCGCAGCTCCGCAGGCTCGGGACGGTAGATCGGGTCGGGATCGAGGGCCGCATCGAGCACCTCGGCCAGATCCGCCGGCATGTCGGGTCGCAGCGAGCGCAACGGGGGGAAGGCCAGCCCGACCCGGCGGGCGGTCGCCGCGGGGCTCTGCGCGCGCACGGGATTGGTTCCCGTCCAGGCCTCGTAAAGGACCAGCGCCATCGAGTAGACGTCGCTGGCCTCGCTCACCCGGCGACCTTCCGCCTGCTCGGGCGCCATGTAAGCCAGCGTTCCGACGACGTCGCCGGTCGCGGTGAGGTCGTCCGCGCTCGCCACGTGCGCGATGCCGAGGTCAGTGAGCTTCGCAAACCCCGAGCCGGCCGCCGGCTCGGCGAGCACGATCACGTTGGCGGGCTTGACGTCGCGGTGGATGACCCCGCGTGCGTGCGCGTGCGCAAGGGCATCGCAGAGCGCGAGCCCGATCCGTGCGACGTCGCGGTCAGACACCGCGCCCCCCGCCGACAGCTCGGCAAGCGTGGCGCCCTCGACGAGCTCGGACACCAGGTAGATGTCGTCGTCATCTGAGCCGAACTCGTACAGCGCCACGATGCCCGGGTGGTTGAGTCGTGCCGCGGCAAGCGCCTCCCGTTCGGTTCGGGCTCGCTCGGCTTCACCCTGTGCCCGCGGGATCACCTTCACGGCCACGTCGCGCTCGAGCTTCAGGTCGCGCGCGCGCCACACCACTCCGAAGCCGCCGGCGCCCAGGCGGCTGTCGAGCCGGTATCGATCGAGCACCACCCGATCGGGCGCGCGCCGTGGCCCGAGCCGGACGGTCGGCTCACCCTCGGGGACGGTGCTGAGTTCGGATCTGTTCATTCGTTTTCGTAGTTCTGGCCTGGGACGACGGCCCCTGCCGAGGCGTCGCGAGCGGAGGCCAACCGACGGAGCGTTCATACTGTGCGCGGAAGCGAGGCCCGACTCTGTCCTTCTTCGACGAACCGGACCAATCACCACGCGCCCGAGCCGGGCGCCGAACGCCCCCACAGGGACCTTCCAGCGACCGCCAAACCCTCATGGTACGGCGCCTCGTGGCGGCTGGGGCGGGAATCGTCGTGCTCCTGATCCTGATCTTCCTGTTCAGGGGCTGTCTCGACAGCCGCAAGGACAACGCGTTCAAGGAATACGTGCGCAACATGTCCGCTCTGGTCCAGCAGTCCAACCAAGAGAGCCAGGGCTTCTTCCGCACGCTGCAGAGCCCCGACAGCACGAGCGACGTGAACATCGAGAATCAGCTGAACACCTTCAGCGGTCAGGCGGGCCAGCTCGTGGAGCGGGCGGCGGCCCTCAACCATCCCGGCGAGCTCGACGGGGCACAGAAGCACCTGCAGGAGACCTTGCAGTTCCGTCGCGATGGAGTCGCGGCCATCGCCCAGCAGCTACCCGCTGCCATCGCCGACCGGGCCAACCGCGGCCAGGGCACCAAGCGCATCGCCGCAAGCATGCAGTCCCTCCTTGCCGGCGATGTCGTGTACCAGACACGCTTCGCCCCGTCACTCCAGTCGGCCCTGAAGAAACAGGGCCTCGCCGGCGACGAGCAGGTGCCCCAGAGCAGGTTCCTGCCAGACGTCGGGTGGCTGCAGGACGGGACCGTCGGGGATCGCATACCCAAGCTCGGCGGCACCGGCGGCGCCTCGAACAAGGCCGCCAAGCCAGGGCTGCACGGCACCGGCATAGCGGCAGCCACGGTCGGGGGTCAAGCGCTTACGCCCGGAAACTCGGTGAGCGTCCCGGCGACCACCGGCCTCAAGCTCACGGTGCAGGTCGCCAACCAGGGCGAGAACACAGAGACAGGAGTCAAGGTGAGCGTGAGCATCGGTAAGGGCGCCGGCGCGGTCAAGGCCGACAAGCTGCTCGACACCATCGCGGCGGGAGAGACCAAGGCGGTCGACATCCCCCTCACAGACCCTCCCCCCACCGGCCAGAACGTGCCCATCGACGTGACCATCGCCGGTGTGCCCGGCGAGACCAAGACCGACAACAACAAGGCGTCCTACACCGCGATCTTCACCCGCTGATTCCCACCGCGGGCGGTGTACTCTGAAAAGCGTGGACGGCCTGAGCTCACCGGAGGGGATCGTCGCCTTCGCTGGTGCCGCGGTCGCCACGGTGGCCCTCATCCTCGCGATCGTTCTGGCCGTGAAGCTCCGTCGCCTGAGGTCAGCGCAACGCCAGGTGCTGGGCGACACGGGCACCCTCGACCTCGTCGAGCACGCCGCCCGCCTCGAGCAGGGCTTCGTGGCTCTCCGCGACTGGGTCGAGGAGACCGCCGTGGGGCTAGACGCGCGCACGACCGCGGCAGAGACGCGCATCGATGGCTGTGTCGCCTACCGGGCGGTCGTCCGCTACGACGCCTACGGCGAGATGTCAGGGCAACAGTCGAGCTCGATCGCTCTGCTGGACACGCGGCGGTCGGGCGTCGTGCTCTCATCGATCCTGCACCGCGAGAACGCGCGCGTCTATGCCAAGCAGGTGGTCGAGGGCCAGTGCGAGCTCGAGCTGTCGCCCGAGGAGCAGGAAGCCGTCGCGGCCGCAGTCGATGGTCGTGTAGGTCAGTCGATCGACGCCTAGCGCGGCCATGGCGCTGACCGTCGCTTACCTCGGCCCGCCCGGGACCCACACCGAGGAGGCGCTGCTGGCATCGGCGCCGGGTGACGTCGAGCTGCAGCCGCGGTCGACCCTGCACGACACGGTCATGGCCGTCCAGGAGGGCGCGACCGATCGTGGCGTCGTGCCGATCGAGAACTCGATCGAGGGCGGCGTGGCGGCCACCCTCGACGCGCTGGCGGGTGAGGCCGACGGCGTGCGCATCGTGGCGGAGGTCGTGCACCCGATCCACCACCACCTGGTCGCACGGCCGGGACTGCGCCTCGAGGACGTAGGCACCGTGATCTCGATCCCGCATGCGACGGCGCAGTGCGCGCGCTTCCTGGACGCCCAGCTCCCAGGCGTGGAGCGCCAGGCCGCCAGCTCGACCGCCGAGGCGGTACAAATCGCCGGGGAGTCCTCAGGACCCGTCGCCGCCCTGGGCTCGAGGCTCGCGGCTCAACTCTACGGCTGCGACCTGCTGGCCGAGGCGGTAGAGGATCGCGACGACAACCTCACGCGGTTCGTCTGGCTGGCCCGCGAGGCAGACGCCCACGAGCCGCCCGACGGCCCTGCGAAGACCTCGATCGTGTTCTGGGGGTTCAACGACGAGTCGCCCGGCGCGCTGGTCTCGGTGCTCGGCGAGCTCTCACAACGGTCGATCAACCTGACCCGGATCGAGTCACGACCCCAGCGGGTGCGACTGGGGCACTACATGTTCTTCGCCGACCTCGACGGTCGTGCGGGCGACGAGCACGTGGCCGCCGCCCTCCAGGCGCTCGGTCAGCGGGTCCACACGTTGCGGATGTTGGGGTCCTATCCGGCGTGGGCAGACCGGGCCCCTCGCTAGACTTTGCCGGACCGTGACGGCCCGCTATCAGGCGGTTTCAGCAGCACCGGCGGGCGGGCCAGGCCCAGCGCCCCTCGTCCCGCTGCCCATGGACCGAACGGGACCGGCCCCTGTCGGGTCATCCGGGCGGGTGCTCGTGCTCAACGCCTCCTACGAGCCGATCAACGTCTGCACCGTGCGCCGCGCCGCTGTGCTCGTGCTCAAGGACCGGGCCGAGATTCTCGAACGGTCCGACTGGGCGCTGCACGCCGAGTCGTTCACGCTGCCGCGCCCGATGGTCATCCGGCTCAAGACCTACGTGCGCATCCCGCGTGACGCCCACCGGCGAAAGATCACGCGCCGGGCGGTCTTCGCGCGCGACCGCTGGACTTGCCAGTACTGCGGCAAGGAGAAGGGCAACCTGACCGTCGACCATGTGATCCCCCGATCCAAGGGGGGCGGATCCAACTGGGAGAACATCGTGACCTGCTGCGCGCCCTGCAACCGCCGCAAGGGCGACCGTCTGCCGCGCCAGGCCAACATGGTGCCGAGTCACGCGCCGCGGGCTCCGAGCTCCACCGTGTTCATCCACGTGGCCGCGCCGGTCATCCCCAAGGCGTGGGAGCAGTACCTGGCCGCGGCGGCCTAGCGTGCAGCGCGTGCTCGCGGGGGGTCCGCCCTCTCCATAGGGAGGACGGGCGGCGAGCACCGCACCGAGATCCTCAGACGAAGGGCGCCCCATTTTCGGGACGCCCTCCATCGTCTGATCTGGACCTGATCGAATGGACTTCGCAGGCGATTGGTGCCTGGGCCGGAGGGACAAGTCCC
>JBBRYL010000015.1:0-48164 GCA_038237685.1 Solirubrobacterales bacterium
CTGGGCGCGGTCGTGGGTCACGAGCACCATCGACAGATCGACCTCGTCAGCCAGCCGCCCCAGCGTGGCCTCGACCCCGTCGCGCGCCGCCTCGTCGAGCGCCGACGTGGGCTCATCGAGCAGGAGCACGTCGGGCTCGAGCGCCAGCGCGCGCGCGAGCATCACACGTTGCTGCTCACCGACCGAGAGCTCGCCGGCCGTCCGCTCGGCGAAGCGCCCGTCAAGGCCTGCCAGTCCAAGCGCGCGTGCGACGTCGGCGCCGCGTCCGCACAGCGATGGCGCGTACTCGATGTTGTGGGCCACCGTGCCCGCCAGGAGCGCCGGCGTCTGGGCGACCAGACAGGCAGACCGGCGCACCTCGTGGGGATCCAGCTCGCGGACATCGCAGCCGCGATAACGCACCGTCCCGTGAGTCGGGTCGGCAAGGCGGTTGAGCAGACGCAGCAGCGTGCTCTTGCCCGAGCCCGACGGCCCGAGGATCGCGGTCGCGCCCTCGGTCAGCTCGAGGTCGACTCCGCGCAGCACCGCGCGCCCGCCTCGCTGGGCCTCGACCCCCTCCAGCTGGAAGAGAGCTCGGGCCACCCGGGTTCGCTCAGACGGCGGCGGGCGAGAACTGCGGGTAGAGCGGGTAGCGCTCGGTGAGCGCCCGCGTGCGCTCGGCCAGCTCGGAGCGTTCGGTGTCGGAGAAGTCGCCGGTCAGGGCCCGGGCGATCGTGGCGCCGATCTCACGGAAGTCGTCGACCTGCAGCCCGCGGGTCGCGAGCGCGGAGGTGCCGAGCCGGATACCCGACGACACCGCCGGCGGGCGGGGGTCGAACGGCACGGCGTTGCGGTTCACGGTGACGCCGATTGCGTGCAGCCGGTCCTCGGCCTGCTGGCCGTCGAGCTCTGACTCGCGCAGGTCGATCAGGACGATGTGCACGTCGGTGCCGCCGGTGAGCACGTTCACGCCACCGGAGAGCAGCTCCTCGGCCACGGCCTTCGCGCCGTCCACCGTGCGGCGCTGTCGCTCCCGGAAGACCTCCGACTGGGCGATCTTCAGCGCGACCGCCTTAGCCGCGACCACGTGCATCAACGGACCGCCCTGCTGGCCCGGGAAGACCGCCGAGTTGAGCTTCTTGGCGTACTCCTCCTTGGCCATGATCATCCCGCCACGGGCGCCGCCGAGCGTCTTGTGAACGGTGTTTGTGACCACGTCGGCGTAAGGCACCGGGCTGGGGTGCACACCCCCGGCGACGAGGCCGGCGAAGTGGGCCATGTCCACCACGAGGTAGGCGCCGACCGAGTCGGCGATCTCGCGAAAGCGGGGGAAGTCCAGCTGGCGGGGATAGGCAGACCAGCCGGCCAGGATGAGCTTGGGCTTGACCTCGTCGGCCAGACGCTCAAGCGCGTCCATATCGATCAACGACGTGTGCTCGTCGACGCCATAGGCGACGATGTCGTAGAGCCGGCCAGAGAAGTTGATCTTCATTCCATGGCTGAGGTGACCGCCGTGGTCGAGCTTCATGCCCAGGATGCGGTCGCCCGGCTGCAGCAGCGCGTGGTAGACGGCGGCGTTGGCCTGGGCGCCCGAGTGCGGCTGCACGTTGACGTACTCCGCGCCGAACAGCGCCTTGGCGCGATCGATGGCCAGCAGCTCGGCCACGTCGACGAACTCACACCCGCTGTAGTAGCGGCGACCGGGATAGCCCTCGGCGTACTTGTTGGTGAGCACCGATCCCTGGGCGTCAAGTATCGCCTGGGGCACGAAGTTCTCCGAGGCGATCATCTCGAGGGTGGACTCCTGGCGGTGCTCCTCGTCCTCGACCACCTTCGCGATCTCGGGATCGACATCTGCCAGGTGCTTGGTGAAGTAGTCAGGGGCCAGATCGCTCACGGGATCTGACGGTACCAGTGGATCCAGATTCCTAGCCCGCGGACTTGGCGGCGGCGCACTCCGGACAGAGACCGGCGATCGGGAAATGGCTGAAGCGCGCGTGGAAGCCGTGCTGTTGTCGGATCAACGCCCGGATGCCGTCGAGATCGCTGGGCTTTACCCCCTTTAGGCGCTGACACGATTCGCAGAGCAGGTACTCGCGCTCATCTCCCGCTGGGGCGTACAGGCCGGCTCCGTGTCCGAGGTGGAAGTGGCGCACGAGGCCCAGCGCCTCGAGGGTCTCCAGGTTCCGGTACACCGAGGCGAGGTCGGAGACGGGCAGGCGCCCGTCGAGTCCCCCTGCGATCGCCTCGGCCGACACAGGTCCCTCTGCGCCGTACAGCGACTGGAGCACCAGGCGACGCGCCGACGAGACCCGTAGGCCGCGCTGCCTGAGCGCCGATACCGCCGCTTCGAGAGTCGGAGCCATGACCTGAGTACCTGTGTGTGGCTCGGTCAAGGGTGGCGCCTTCGTGCGGGAGCAGGACGGCTGCAGTCGAATCACGAGTGACATCTCGACTGAGCGGCGTGTGGCCTTCAACAGCTTTTGCGCGGGCCTGGGCATGGCGGATCAGCGCCGCCGCGCCTAGTCCCGCTCAGACCACTCCGGGGACCGCACGGATCGTGAGAGCCAGGCCCGCGACCACGATGATCACGGCCGAGACCGCGGGCAGGGACGCCACGACCTTGCCGCCGAATTGGAGCTGCGGCATCAAGCGCTTTGCGTAGACGACACCGAGGCCCAGGCCAGTCAGCGTTCCGGCAAGCCCGACGCTGAAAGCGACGATCAACAGCAGTCCCAGTGAGAGCTCGTTCTGCGAGACGGCTGCGAGCAGCACGACCAGCGCCGAAGGACAGGGAATCAGGCCGGCGCTTGCCCCCATGCTCAAGACGGCGCGCCAGGAGAGCTCGTCGGGCATGTGGTGGTGATGATGACCGCCTCCATGTGAGTGTCCATCGCCGTGATCGTGCGAATGGTCGTGGCCATGGCCGTGGTCGTGCGAATGGTCGTGATTGTGGGAATGGACGTGGTCGTGGTCACCGAAGTCGGCGTCCGCAGCTGCCACGACGCCCGCCCGCTGGGCGCGGCCCCAGCGGACGCGGGAACGCAGGACGTTCGCGCCGATTGCCACCACGAGAAGCCCGGATATCAGGGTCAGCCACGGGTAGATGTCCTCGGGCAGGATGAACTGCTGGAGCGACAGGGTTACGAATCCCAGAGCGAATACCCCGATCGTGTGGGTCACCGTCACGATGAGCCCGAGCGCGACCGCGTGCCGCGGTGTGCCCCGGGTACCGGCCAGGTAAGCCGCGACCATCGTCTTGCCGTGACCGGGTGAGAGCGCATGCAGGGCGCCCCATCCGAACGCGGCGAGCAGCAGAAAGAGCAGGACCCCTTTGCCGGCCGCGGCATCCTCGAATACGGCGGCAAAGCCCTGTCCGCTTTGGTCGCGGGTCGTCGACAGGCGCCCGCCCTCGCTGCGCGGCGCGACCAGGGTGCCGTCGCCCTTGCGCACCACGAAGTTCGCGGTCGTGCGGTTGAGCGGGCTCTTGATGATGTCCTGGGGGTAGCGCCGGAGCCCGTTGGTGGGATCGTCGGCCGGCGCCCTGGTCCGAACCGCGGTGCCGTCGCCGGCCTCCACCACGATCGACCGCAGACCAATCCGCTTGGGGAAGGTCCCGTCGTGCAGAGCGACCCGCCTCGGATCGCTGACGGTGCCCTGCAGGCGCAGCTCGAGGCGAGTGGTGTGCAGCCCCGCCTGACCGGATGGAAACGACAGGCGCGGGGTGGCCGCCCGCGTCAGGGCCACCCGCTTGCCGTTGGCGGTCAGCTCGAGGCCCTGCGTGATCTCGGCGCTCTTCTGGCGCACCAGCTCGGCCCTCGACAGCCGCCGGTTGGCCACGGTGGGTATCTCCGCCTCGTCGAGCACATAGTGCACTGCCACGCGATCCTTGGAGATCTTGACCGTGCTCAGGTGGTTAATGGTGAAGTTGCCAAGCGGATGGGCCACCGCCGTGGGAGCGAGCACCGCGGCGAGCAGGAGCACGGCGAACGCCAGGACAAGCCGGCGACGTGCCGTCATGAGAGTGCCCGGAGCGCACGCTTGGCGCGCCGTGCATGGTAGGGAGAGAACGACGGGTTGAGCCGGAGTGCCCTGCGCAGCTCGCGGCGGGCGAGCGCCGGCTGGCCCACCTTCATCGCCGCTATCCCAGCGTGGTAGTGGAACAAGGGATCGACCGAGCCCAGACGCAGCGCGCGCCGCGCGTACCGCAGTCCCTCCCGCGGGTGTCCGGCACGAGTGAGCGCCCAGCCCAGGGCGTCGGCCGAGCGGACGCTTGGGGCGGCGGCGAAGACGGAGCGACCGAAGCGAACGGCGCGCCGTGGGCTGCCGTGGTCGGCTTCGAAGAGAGCGAGATCCACGTCGGTCCGTGTGCCGGCCGCCTGCAGCAGCCGCCGCTCGACGCGCACGAGCCCGAGGTCTTCGGAGGCCTGCGCCCGCCGTCCGCGTGCGAGCTCGATCTCGGCCAGGGGGGTCACGTAGGTGGGCAGCGGCAGCTGCTCGGTCACGCGCCGGAGCCTGCGTGCTGCCGGGCCGAGCCGACCGCGTGCCACGTCGACGCGCGCGAGCCCGGCCTCGGCAGGCAGGTGCCCGGGAACGCTGGCAAGCGCCTGCCTGTATGCCAGCTGTGCGGCGGCCACGTGACCTGCGTCCATCTGCAGATCGCCGAGCAGGCTCTGCACGTAGGCCACGTTCTCCGGGTTGCCGGCACCCGCCGAGACCGCGAGCTGCATCGCCTCGGTGGCACCGGGGAGGTCGCCGTGCAGCTCGCGGAAGTAGGAGATGCGCGAGTAGGAGCCCAGGTTCGGCTTGCGGTCAACCATCGTCTGGAGCGAGCGCCCGGCATCGGCGTAGCGCCCCAGCTCGATCTGGCCATCGACGATCACGGCGTAGGGCCTGATGGTCTCGGGCGCCAGCCGGAGCGCACGCTCGCCCTGGCGCAGACCGACGCGGAAGTCGTGCCGAGACAGGGCCAGCGTGCCTTTGCCGACCACGGCCTCCTGGCTGCGGGGATCACGCCGCAGCGCGGCGTCGAACGTCCGCTCCGAACGCACGTAGAAGCCGAAGTCGCCGGTCTCGCGCGTGCGTTGGAGGTAGGCGTCGCCGAGCGCCGCGTAGCCGGCGGCGTTGCCGGGCTGCGCGCGGACGCGGCGCTGGAGGCTCGCGATCAGCTGCTCGGTGTTCCGGGGGTTGGCGCCGACGTCGGGAGACTTGGCCGTGCCCGCCGAAGAGCCCTGTGGACGGTTGACCAGCGACAGAACCCCGATCACGGCGATGAAGACGAGCACGGGGACGCCGAGAGTCAGCAATGGGCTTCGCTTGCGGGCCGTCACAGTGGATCAATCTCGCAGGCCCGCATCGTGGTGCCTTCTCGCAGAGGGAGGGGCGCCCGACGGCGCCCCTCCCTCCTGCTGCGGGAACCTTGCTTGTGTCTACTTGCCTCCGGCCGGGACCGGGGCGTGCTGAGGCTCAAAGCGCTGGGCCGGCTTCTGGTTGAAGCCCGAGTCGGGCGTCTGAACGTAGGGGAACGTTGCCCGGAAGGGCTTGTCGTTCTGGTCGACACCGTCGCCCAGCGGCACCTTGTTGCCCTTGAGGAACCCGGCGACCGCCTGCAGCGCGATGTCGACAACGTCGTCGCCGAGCCTGCGGCCGTTCGGGAAGCCGGCCATGTCGCCGCCGATCACCCCGAAGCGGTTCTCGGCTCCGGCTGCGGGCGGCGTGCCCAGATTGAGCTTCAGGGTGTCCACGGCGGGCGCCTTGCCCTTGGCGAAGCCCTTGGTCTCGTTGAGGCCGGGGATTCCTTGGAGCAGTGCCTGCACGAGGTCCGTGCGGTTGTTCTCCGGTGCGTTGACCTTGAACAGCTTGTTCAGGATCGCAGCCAGCTCGGGCTTGACGACGAACTTGCCGTAGCGCTTGGCGTCCTGGTCCGGGGTCGTGCGGTTGAACAGATCCCTGCGGGCGAGCGGGACGATCAGCTCGTTGACCAGCGGCACGCCGAGGCGCGAGACCTGCACGAAGCCGTTGGAGCTGCGGCCACGCTGCTTGCCGCTTCCCGCCCGGATCGAGCTGGGCGGGAGCTTGTTGTAGTCGGCGTTCGACACCTCGAGCTTGCGCCGGTCCGTCGAGGCCCACACGCCCACGACCGAGTTGCGCGCGTTGGGCGAGGAGACCTGCTTTCGATCGCGGGTGACCTCACGCTCGGGCACCTGCAGCACGATCGACGACACGTTGATGCCGGCGAAGTCGTCCCTGCCGGCACCCTCGTTGCCGGTCCCCTTGCGCACGTTGACCGAGTCGAAGCCGGCGCCAAGGTCGAAGAAGAACGGATCTTCGCGCTGGCCGGCGAAGGTGTGACCGCCGCCCTTGAGGCCACGGACGGCCGGCGCCGTGAACGCTTCGTAGTTGGGGAACGTCTTCGGTCCCACGTTGGAGGGCGGGACGGGCACGCGGCGCGCGAGCGTCACCGTGTTGGTCCGGGTCTTGCCCCCGCGGCGCGTGATCCGCTCCTTGACCAGGCTGTAGCGCTGGATCACGTTCAGCCTCTGGTCACCGAACCGCTGCGGGCCCGGCAGCGAGTACACGGTCCTGTTCTTGTTGCGAATCGACGTCGTGAACCGCCAGAGATAGCGCACGTCGGGCTTGCCGTCGCCGGTGTTGTCGATGTTCACGTAGTAGCGCGCGCGGTCGTCGAAGCGATAGAACTCGGGACCGCCGGCCGGGTTCTGTCCGGGGATCCAGTTGGCCACCACGGTCAGCGATTTCGGAGCGTTCTTCGCCGTGAAGGCGTAGGTGTCGGTGTTGTCCGCCGTCGGATCGAGCTGGAGGTTGGGCGCCTCGCGGTGACTGGAGCCGCTGCTCAGCGAAACCGCGATCGCCGTGGCAGCCAACGCCGCGATCATTGAGAGCCCGATCAGTGAGAGCCTCTTCATTTGTACTCCTCCTGTGAAAGTGAGCGACCGGTCAAGTGCGGTCGGCTGACGGCGACGAACGCCAGCGACTATACGCTTCACCACATGGGTGCGCGTCACCAAACCTCCTGCAAAACACGCGTATTTGCAATAGCTTCGCTACTGCGACCCATTCGCGGGCGCCGCTTAGTGCATGCGATTACCATTGGACCCCACACTGTCTGGCGCACGCTGCGCTTGCTCCCGGTCGTCACTGCCATGGGCATCGCCGCCTGCGGCGGCGGGTCTGACAGCCGCAAGGCGGGTCCGGCGCCCACGCCCGGACCCGGACCCGGCGTCAGCCGATCCACCTCTCTGGGTGGCAGCCCAGCCGCCCTGGCCGCCGGTCTCGGCGGGATCTGGGTGGCAGACAACCTCCGCGGCAGACTGGTGCGGGTCGACCCGAGCACGCGCCGGGTCACCGGTCGCGCGCCGGCGGGCAACGGGCCTGTCGCGGTCGCAGTGGGCTCTGGCGCCGTCTGGGTGGCAAGCGCCGACGGCACCGTCCGGCGCTACGACGCCCGCAGCGGCTCCCAGAGGGGCCAGCCCGAACGGGTGTCAGACCCCGGCGGGGTGGCCGTCGGCGGGGGCTCGGTCTGGGTGACGAGCCAGTCAGAAGGCACGGTCACCCGCCTCGATCCGGCCACGGGCCGGCGCCGGGGACGGCCGATCAAGGTCGGTCCCCAGCCGACTGACGTCGCGGTCGGTGGCGGCGGCGTGTGGGTGGCCAACACGAAGCAGATGGACGGCACCGTCTCGCGAATCGACCCGAAGTCGGGCCACGCCGACAAGCCGATCAAGGTCGCGAAGGAACAGGTGTCCGCGCTGACCTACGGCGAGGGCGGTGTCTGGGTGGCCACCACCGACGAAGTACGCGGCGACAAGATCGAGGTCGAGCGAATCGATCCCGGGTCCTCAAAGCCAGAAGGCGACTTCGTGCGACTTGGCCGCCCGGGACTGCCGGTACGACTGGCCGCCGGCGCCGGCGCGGTTTGGGTCGCCCAGGCCGGCGGGGCTGATATCGCTTCAAGCGCCGGCTCCGGCTCCGTCATCCGGATCGACCCGAAGCGGCGCAGGCAATTGGGGTCGGCCTCCCCTCTTCCCGGCCCGCCGGCGGGCGTGTCGGTCGGACAGGGCGGCGTCTGGGTGGCACTGAGCGGCGTGGGAGCTCTTGCCAGGATCGACCCCGTCGGTCGCTAGGCGCAGACCTCAACACTACCCCGTTGCAATAACCGAAAGCGCTGGATAAGTTTCCCTCGACCCGCCGAACGGCGGGAAGTTGCCGAGGGAGGTAGGCGATGGAGGCCGTACCCAAGAACGCCGGGGGGTCACGGTGGAGGCGTATCAGAGGTTCGCTCACGGCCGCGGAATGGCGCCGTGCGGGGGGACTCGCGGCAGCGGTCCTCGCCCTACACGTAATCGGCTTCGGGTTGCTGTTCGGAGTGGTGGTCCCCGGCCATTTCGACCTGGGCGGAAAGACCGGGCTCTTCGGCATTGGCGTCGGCATCACCGCCTACACGCTCGGGATGCGCCACGCCTTCGACGCCGATCACATCGGCGCGATCGACAACACCACCCGAAAGCTGATGACCGACGGGCAGCGGCCTTTGAGCGTGGGATTCTTCTTCTCACTCGGGCACTCCTCGATCGTGTTCCTGCTGGCCACCGCTTTCGCGCTTGGGATCAAGGGTCTCAGCGGCGCCGTGGAGAACGACAGCTCGACCCTCCATCAGGCGACGGGCCTGATCGGGCCGACGGTATCCGGGGTGTTTCTGGTGGTCATCGGACTTGTCAACCTGTTCGTCCTGATCGGCATCATCAAGGTCTTCCGGCGAATGCGCCACGGCGAGTTCGACGAGCAGAAGCTCGAGGAGCAGCTGAACTCACGTGGCTTCATGAACCGCTTTCTCGGGCGCGCGACGCGGGCTGTCAAGCAGCCTTGGCACATGTATCCGCTGGGGCTGCTGTTCGGCCTGGGCTTCGACACGGCAACCGAGATCGCGCTGCTGGCGACCGCCGGCACCGCGGCGGCCGGCGGCCTGCCGCTCTACGCGATCCTGTGCCTGCCGGTCCTGTTCGCCGCCGGGATGTCGCTGCTGGACACGATCGACGGCGCGTTCATGAACTTCGCCTACGGCTGGGCGTTCTCCAAGCCGGTGCGCAAGGTCTTCTACAACATCACGATCACCGGCCTGTCAGTGGCCGTGGCCCTGATCATCGGCGTGACCGAGTTGATGGCCGTGTTCGCCGACAAGCTCAGCCTCACGGGGGGTGTCTTCGGCTTCGTCGCCAACCTCGATCTGAACTACGTCGGCTATGCGATCGTCGCGCTGTTCGTGATCACGTGGATAATCGCCCTATCGGTCTGGCGCTTCGGACATATCGAGGAAAAATGGACGGCGAAGCTGCACCAGCCGGAGTCGGTCTGACCCGGAACCACCGATGACTCAGGCGCCGCGGCGCCCGCCGCTTGCATTCGACGACCTCGACGGCGTGCTGGCGGCCATCCGCCACAGGGGTGGACGGGTCTCGACCGCGCGCCGGGTGGTGCTCGAAGCGCTCTTCTCCGCCGATGGGCCCGTATCGGCGGAGTACATCGCGGATGGCCTGGGCGGTCACGTGATGCGCTCAGACGTGACCTCGGTCTACCGCAACCTCGAGCTGCTCGAGGAGCTTGGCGTCGTGCGCCATGTGCACCTCGGCCACGGCCCCGGCCTGTACGCGCTCGAGGGTGCCGCGGAGCGCGAGTACCTGGTGTGTGAGCGCTGCAACCGGGTCGACACCGTCCGGTCAGAGCAGCTCGCGCCGGTGCGTTCGGCGATCCGTGACCGATTCGGCTACGAGGCGCGCTTCTGCCACTTCCCGATCGTCGGGCTGTGCGCGCGCTGCGCCGCTACCGGGCCCGACGCAGCGGAGCGCAAGCCCGACGCCCACGCCCACGAGCACAGCCACGGCGACTACATCCACGTGCACTCGCACCCCCCGGGCGAGAGCCACGACCACTAACTCTTGCCGTACTGCGCCGCCGCGACCACCGCTTGCCCGTAGGCGATGCCGCCGTCGTTGGGCGGCAGCCGCTCGGGCCTGAGCACCCGCAGCCCCGCTCCGCGTAGCGCCTCGGTCGTCGACTCCAGCAGCAGCCGGTTCTGGAACACGCCGCCCGACAGCGCCACCACGTCGAGCCCGCGCCCGCCCGCCAGCCCGGCGCTCGCCACGGCCGTGCCGTGGGCCACCGCGGCATGAAAGCGCGCCGCGACCGCCGCGGGTGTGGCACCGGCCTCGAGATCGGCCACCACGGCGGCCACGGTCTCGCGCGCGTCGAGGATGCCATCGCGCAAAGCCAGCGGGTAGGGATCGCAGCGGCCGCCGTGGGAGTAGGCCAGCGCTTCGAGCTCCACGGCCGCCTGGCCCTCGTAGTTGACCTCGGCACGGACGCCGCAGAGGGCGGCCACCCCGTCGAACAGCCGACCGGCACTCGTTGTCGTGGGCGAGGCCACGCCGCTGGCGCACAGCGCCGCCACCTGACGCCAGCGACCAGGCTCGACCTGGCCGGCCAGCACGGCGGGCGGCTCCGACCCCGCGCGGCCGAGCTCGGACAGCCACGCGCACGCCATCCGCCAAGGCTCGCGCACGGCGCGCTCACCACCGGGCATCCGCACCGGCCACAGATGGCCATCGCGGTCGAAGCCCGCGGCGCCGCCCGCGAGCAGCTCGCCGCCCCAGACGGTGCCATCGGTGCCATAGCCCGTGCCGTCGTAGATAACGCCGAGCGCGGGGCCGACGTGGCCGTGCTCGGCCAGGCACGCCGCCAGATGAGCGTGGTGGTGCTGCACCCCGAACGTCTCGACCCCCTCGCGCGCGAGCGCCTCCTTCGTGGACAGATACTCGGGATGCAGGTCGTGCACCGCGACCGCCGGGGCCACGTCGAACAGCGTCTCGAAATGCTCGATGCCCTCACGGAAGGAGCGCAGCGTCTCCCAGTTGGCGAGGTCACCGATGTGGTGGCTGACCCACGCCCGCGAGCCCTTGGCCACACAGAACGTGCTCTTGAGCTCGGCGCCGTATGCCAGCAACGGCACGGACGTGACCACCGGCAGGTCGATGCTCGATGGCACGTAACCGCGCGATCGGCGCACCATCAAGGGACGATCCGAGCCGGTGCTCACCGAGCGCACTACGGAGTCGTCGGTGCGCGTGTGGATCGGGCGGTCGTGCACCAGGAACAGGTCGGCGATCGCGCGCAGGCGCTCGCGCGCGTCGCCGTCCTCGTAGGCGATCGGCTCGTCCGAGACGTTGGCGCTGGTCATCACCAGGGCGCCACCGGCATCCATCGCCAGCAGGTGGTGAAGCGGCGTGTATGGAAGCATCACGCCGAGGTCGGGTGATCCAGGCGCAACGGCGCTCGCCACGGGGGCGCCGGGACGGCGACGGGCGATGACCACGGGCCGTTCCCGGCCCAGCAGCAGCCGCTCCTCGGCGGGCGTGAGCTCCACGAGCTGCCGGGCACCGTCCAGGTCGGGTGCCATTAGGGCAAACGGCTTGTCCTCGCGGTGCTTGCGCTCACGCAGCACGGCGGTGGCGCCCCCGTGGTCGGCGCGGCACGCAAGGTGATAGCCGCCGAGCCCCTTGACCGCCACGACCTGCCCATCGCGCAACGCGTGCACGGCGGCTCCGAGGGGGTCGGCGGCCGCGATCGGCGCGCCGTCGGAGCCGTGCAGCGCCAGCGCCGGGCCGCAGTCGGCACACGCGTTTGGCTGGGCGTGGAAGCGCCGGTCGGTCGGATCGCCGTACTCGGCCTGACAGGCCGCACACATCCGAAAGCCCGACATGGTGGTCAGTGGCCGGTCATACGGCACGCCCCGCACGATCGTGAAGCGCGGCCCGCAGTTGGTGCAGTTGATGAAGGGATAGCGGTGGCGTCGATCGGCCGGGTCGAGCAGCTCGGCCAGACAGTCGGCGCAGGTGGCGGCATCGGGGGCGATCAGCGCCTGGGCCTCCTCGCCCTCCGGGCTTGCGACGATCGCGAAGCCGGATCCGCCCGCGGGCGCCAGCTCCTGCGCAAGCACCCGCTCGACCGCGGCCAGCGGCGGAGCGTCCGTGGCGATCCTCCCGAGGAAGGTCTCCACGGCGTCGGGTGCGCCCTCTACCTCGAGCTCGACCCCACGCGAGTCGTTGAGCACCCAGCCGATCAGGTCGAGCTCGTGGGCGGTTCGGTAGACGAACGGCCGGAAGCCGACACCCTGGACCACCCCCTCCACGCGCGCCCGCACGCGCCGCCGGGCCACCACAGCCACGGATCAGCCCTCGGCCGCCACCGCCGGCCGCGGGCCGTCCACGGGCGGCCCGTGCTCGAGCAGGCTCCTGAGCTCGTGCCAGGCGCTTGCCTGCGCCTCCTGGATTCTCGGGATGTGCTCGGAACGGGTGACCACCACGAAGTCGGCGAGTCCGTCCGCCGCCACGCTGCCGCCGTCATAGCCGACCATCGCGATCGTGGCCATCTCGCGCCGACGGGCCTCCGCCAATGCCTCGATCACGTTGGCGGAGTTGCCGCTGGTCGACTGCGCCAGCAGCACGTCCTTTGGCCTGCCGTAGGCGATCACCTGGCGGGCGAATATCGCATCGGTGCCGATGTCGTTTGCCACGGCGGTGATCACCGCGGTGTCCTCGGTCAGGTCGAGCGCCCGCTCGGGCCGCCACCCGCCAGGCGGCCAGCGCATGTCCGCGACCGCGTCCATCGCGTCGGTGGCCGAGCCGCCGTTGCCGAGAGCCAGCAGCCGCCCGCCACGATCGAGCCGCGCCCGCAACTCGCCGGCCGCGGCAGCGATCACACCGGCGTTCTCCTCGAGCGTCTGGGCGCGCAGCGTGGCGATCTCCTCCGCCTTGAGCAGGATCGATGCGCGGACGTCGGCGAGCACGGCGTCGAGGTCTGACTCCGACTCGGCGAGGAAGGGGTAGAGAAAGCTCGAGGCCCCGGTGTCGTGCCCGGTCCGGGCCTCGCGACCCTCGAGCAGGCCGCGGTGCTCGAAGAACACGTGCACGAGCTCCCACAGCAGGTGGTAGGCAGTCTCGGCCAGCTCCTGGGCCGCCATCGGGTCGTCGACCGGGGGCACGAGCTCGTACTCCGCGCCCACTGCCTGGAAGGCGACCGTGAGACACCCGCGCTCGCGCGCTATCGCCACGCCACCGGCGTCGAAGGCCATCAGCATGTCGTCGGGCTCGGCGGCGAGGTCCACCTGGCGTTCGAGCGGGCCGCCCTCCGCGGTCAGCGCCAGCGCAGGGAGCGCGCGCTTGCCCACGATCACCGGGTGTACGAACTCGACCGCGACGTGGCGGGCGTCCGAGCGGGCCTGAGGGGACCCGCCCGTGGCCAGTAGACGCCCCCCACGGGCAAACCGCTCGGCCATCCGGTGGCAAAGGCCGGAGAGCGGAGATGCCTGCTGCGAAAAGAACTCCTCCCCCGCGCCGCGCGTGGCGGCGCTCACGCCGGTGCGGCCTCCCGCTCCGCCGCGTGCAGCAGCCAGTGGCGAAACTCGTGCACGCCCTCCCCCGTCTTGGCGCTGCACTGCATGATCTTCGCGTCCGGATTCACCGAGCGGATGTTCAGCAGCAGCTTTTCGATGTCGTAGTCGAGGTGGGGCAGCAGGTCGATCTTGTTGACCACCACGACCTCGCACGTGCGGAACATCAGCGGGTACTTCAGCGGCTTGTCCTCGCCCTCGGTCACCGAGCAGATCATCGCCTTGGCGTCCTCGCCCACGCGGAACTCGGCCGGGCAGACGAGGTTGCCGACGTTCTCGATCACCAGCAGGTCGATCTGGTCGAGCGCGATGGCCGGCAGCGCCGTGCGCACCATGTTGGCGTCGAGGTGGCATTCGCCGCCGAAGCCGCCGTCGGTGTTCAGCTGCACCACCGGCACGTGCAGCGCCGACAGCCGATCCGCATCCAACGAGCCCTGGACGTCGCCCTCGAGCACGCCGACGCGCACGTCGCCCATGTCGGCAAGCGTCGCCTCAAGCAGCGTGGTCTTGCCCGCCCCCGGCGCGCTCATCAGGTTCACCACCGACACCGACTCGCGGTCGAAGTCGGCCCGGTTTGCCTGGGCGATGGTCGTGTTGGCGTCAAGCGCCTCCTCGGCCACCCTCACCTTGGTGCGATGCATGCGTCCTCCTCCACGTCGATCGATTCCACGAAGAACTCGTTGCCGGTCAGGACGTCCACCTTGGAGTCCTCACACGACGGACATCTAAAGATCGGGTCCTCGAGCGTCCACTCAGCCTCGCACGCCTTGCAATGCACGCGCGCCTCGACGAGGTTGAGCTCGAGCGTGGCGCCCTCACACACCGTCTCGCGCGAGACGATCTCGAAGTAGAACCGCAGCGAGTCGGGCACGACCTGGCGCAGGGCGCCGATGGTCAGCTCGACCGTGGTCACCTTCTGGCCGTCGGAATGGCGGACGGCGGTCTCCAGGATCGCGCTGCTCAGGGAGAGCTCGTGCAACGCAACTCCTCGACCTGCTCCAGCACCACCTTGACCGCGCCGTCCACGGCGCCGGCCACCTCGTCGCTCAGCCCGAGGCCCATCTCCTCGACGTTCAGTGGCTCGCAGGCCACCACCACGACCTTGCCGGGCCACCCGCCGACCGCCTTGACGAAGCGCAGGACGGTCTGGGGATCCATGCCATGAGGGTTGATCACCTCGCCGTCCTCGATGCCGCCCTCGATCTCCTCCTCGTCGGGCTCCATCACGTAGAGCTGCCCCGGCTCGCCGCCCTGGCGGCTGACGTCCACAAGGATCAGGCCGTCATAGCCACGCATCACCTCATAGGCGAGGTCGAGGCCGCCGCTGCCGAAATCGAGCACCGAGACTCCCTCGGGCAGCTCGCGCTCCTCCAGCTTCTTGATCACGTGACCGCCGAAGCCGTCGTCACGCAGCCACGCGTTGCCGATCCCGGCGACGAGGAACTGCGGGATGCGTCCGGTCGTATCGGGCTCGGTCGCTTTCACGCCGGCTCCACCTCCCCTTCGAAGAAGTACAGGAATCGGCCGGTGTCACGCAGGAGCGCCTGGCCGGGGTCACCGTCAACGGTGACGGCGAAGTACAGACGGTCGTCCACATCGTGGAGCAGCTTCTCGATCGTGGCGGTCTTGCCGCGGACCATGTGGTCGATCGGGTCTCCCTCGCGCTGGGGGTGCAGCCGCACCCGGTCGCCGCGGCGAAAAGTGAAGCCGGCGGAGGTGACCTCGGCATGACCCGGAAAGTCTGGGAGGTCGGCAGGTGGCCGGGGTGGCTCGGTCTGCGCGCGCGGACGCTCCTCGGCGCCGGGCTTTGGAGCCCAACCCTCGAACACGGGGTGGGGTCCGGGCACCTCGTCGCCCGACAACACCCCGGGCGGAGTCGGGTGCATGATCCCGTGCAGATCGAACAGATCCTCGGGCGTGCTGGCAGCGGCACGCTCGACCATCGCGCGCACCGCGGGATCCTGTTCGGCAATGGCCTCGCGCTCCATCTCGGGCAGCGCGTGCACATGCAGCAGCAGCGCCTCCTCGATCTCGGTGCCGTCGAACATGTTGCCCCTGCTCTGCGGGGCAAGCTGGGGATGGTCGGGCAGCACGATGGCCGCTCCGAGCACGGTGTCGTCCGCATCGGTGGCCAGCACGGGGAAGGTGTTCACGCTCTCGAACCCGTGGGGATCCAGCGGCGACAGAAATCGTGCGCCCGGGGCGGTCACGACCACATGCGTGGACAGCAGGCTGGCGCGCAGCGCCGCCCCGCGGTCGAGATCGGAGTCGGCGATCACCGTAGTGTTGTGCACGCAGACCCGTACACGCTGGATTCCGTCGCTCGCGGCATCCACGCGCAGGCGGGCGCGGCCCTCGATGCCGCCGAACGAGAACGCCACTGCTTCACCCGGTGCAGGAAGATCGATCCGTCGCTCCTCCGCCTTGTGGCGATCGCCGGTGGCCAGCAGGAAGCGCACCGTCGCCGAGGGTGAGACGCCTTCGCCGCCAACCAGTCCACATTCGAGGCGAAGGTGATCGAAGGTCGCCGCGTTGCCCGCGGCGTAAGCCGGCGGGTACACGATGCCAAACGGCGTCGGGGTCGAGTTCTTGGCCGTCCCGGGCGTGTACGGATAGAGCGCGTAGCCCTCGTACAACAGCGTCTCCACCAGCTCGTCGAGGATACGCGAAGGCTGCGCATCCGGCCGAGCCGGATGGTTGCCTGACGGCGATGGCTGGGCTTCCGGCCGAGCCGGGCGCTCGCCCAACGGCTGGCTCACTCGGGCGCCTCCTCGAGCAGCTGGGTGACCGTTGCGTCGAACGTGTGCAGGCCGCGCGCGGCCTTGCGCCGGCTGAGCGCCTCGAGCGCTTCGTCGCTGAGCGCGACCCATCCGGTGTGCGCGTAGTAGTGCTCGATCATCTCCCGCCACACCGCGATCGGCATGTCATAGCGCGCCGTACACTCCCACGGCACCTTGATGATCTGCATCTTCCCCGCGTCGCCGCGATAGAAGATCGTGCCGGTGAAGTTGAAGGTCAACGGCACGTCGTCGCCAGGTATCGAGTACAGGTACTTCGTGGCCGCCAGCTCGAGGTCGTAGTTGCATTGGATCGGCAGCTTGAACGCGGTGGCCCCGGTGAAGGCAGGCACCATCACCCCCAGCTGCGCCCACATGAAGCTGTGGGTGGTGGTGGCCCACCGCTCGGGCGCGCCGAACAGGTCCACCAGCCGTGCGCGGGTGTCGTCGTCGTAGGCCCGACGCGCCGGGTCGAGCATCACCTGCGCGGTGAGCGCGATCGTGTAGACCGCACGGCCCTCGGGCTCTGACACGTGAGCCGTGAACTCGAGCATCGGGGCCGCCGCCCATTTGATCGCCTCGACCCCAAGGATCGTGAACTCAGGGGCAGGGATAGGGGAAGGCTGCGCAGCCGGGTGGCCATTGCCTCCGCTGGTTGCCGGCTCGATCACGCCGCCTCCGCCTTCCGCTTCAGCCCGTCGAAGAATCCCGCGATCGCCCGCTCGAGGCCCGTGCCGCCCGAGATGCCCTCCCAGCTCGACTTGACCAAGCCGACGAGCATGTAGCACTGGTCGATCGGCGCGATCGCGAACTGGCGCGGGTCTGCCAGCCGGTTGACGATCAGCCCTTCGACATCGGGCTCGAGCCCCTCGAGCACCGGGTTGTCGCTCACGAGCGAGTCCCACGACTTGAGATCGAGCTCCGACTCCGTGGCCCCGGCCGGGCTCGGGTACAGCCCGACCACGCCACCGGCGACGCTGCTGCGCATGAAGAAGGCCAGCCCGATCGGGATGGCGAAGCTGGCCCAGCGCTCCTCGGACAGGTCGAGCTCCGGCAGCCAGGCGGTGCGGGTGCCCACCGGCCGGTAGGCGGAGTCCCCGGCACGCATCGCCCAGCACGACTCGCAGGCGCAGTCGATCCGCCGCTCGTCGAGCTGGAGCAGGTGGCGGTGGTCGTGGGGCACCGAGGCGCCGCACAGGTCGCAGCTCTCGCCGTCGCGCGAGGGGCCACCGTCGCCGGGTCCGGCGAGCCGTCCCGACGGGCCGTCTGCGAGCTTGCGCAGACCCCCGATCGCTCCGGCCCGGCGCCGGGCGGCGACCGCTGCGGCCGTGTTCGAGCTGCCCTCCCCGCTCACGCCGAGAGCGCCACCCGGACCCGCGTGGGCCCGTCGCGCAGCAGCGGCACGGGCGCCAGCTGCAGCCCCGAGTCGTCGATGCTGCGCCCCGCCCTCGGCAGGTCGTAGCCGACCGAGCACGCCGGGCATGCGAGCACGCCCTCTGCGAGCGTCCCCTGCTCGAGACCCGAGCTGCACGCAGGACACGAGTTGAGGTAGGCCAGCAGCGTGTCGTCCACGTTTGCAACCAGCAGCACGGTATCCCCAGCGGGGACGGCTGAGCGGGCGCCGACCGGCAGATGCGCCAGGCCGTCCAGCTCAAGCCACCCCGACACAGGGGGAACCGCTGCCGCTTCCGCGGCGGGCGCCTCAGGCGAGAGCCGCGCCGGCTTCGGAGCGATCGGAAGCGGCGTGCCGCCGATGTCGGCCGATGCCGACGGAGGCTCGACTGCTCCCTCCACCTCGAGCCCGGCGAGGTCGGGCGCGGTCTCCATCAGCGCCTTCTTGATCGCCAGCTCGAGCGTGGCCGACGATGCCGCGCAGCCATCGCAGCTGCCGTGCAGGCGCAGCCGCGCGACGCCCCGCTCCAAGCCGAGCAGCTCGACCCCGCCGCCGTGTGACTCCATGTAAGGCTGCACGCTCGCAAGCGCCTCGGCCACCCGCTCCTCCAGCGGGATCGGATAGAGGTCGTGGATGAGCAGCAGGCTGCCGACCACGCCGTCGTCCACCAGCGCCTGGCGGATCGCGACCCCGGGGAGCCCGGCCTCGTCGATCAGCTCAAGCGCTCGCTCGAGCCCTTCGCCGTGCAGCTGGAGCACGGCGGACACGAGCTCCTCGGCCAGGTCGCGGGCGCGCGGGTCGGCGAGCACCTCGAGCTCAGCGGTCAGCCACTCGATTCGACCCTCGAGATCCTCCGGCTTGCCACCCTGTGCTCCGCCCGCGGCTGGCGCCTGCCGGGTGGGATCGAGCGGCGCCTGGGAGCCGTTCGATGCCTCCTGCGACATTGGCCCCGGAGGTGGGCCGGGCGGCTCGGACCCCGGCGTGGTAGCCGAGGCCTTCGCCATCAGGTCGAGAACCGTGACACGCTCCTTGTCGGCGAACTCGAATGCCATTCTGCAGCCGCCCGCGGCCTAGGACAGCGCCGTGGGCGTGTGCTGGACCTTCTTCACTCGCCCCTTGCCCGTGTACATGTGCACGCCACACGGCAGACAGGGATCAAAGCTCCTGACCGCGCGCATGATGTCCACGCCCTTGAACTTGTCGGGGCCGTTCTCCTCGAAGATCGGCGTGTTCTGCACCGCGTCCTCATAGGGCCCGGCCGTACCGAACTTGTCACGGGAACTCGCGTTCCACGGGGTCGGCGGGAACGGCTGGTAGTTGGCGACCTTGCCGTCCTCGATGACCATGTGGTGGGAGATCACGCCACGTGCCGCCTCGTGGAAGCCGACGCTGACAGCCTGCTCCGGGACGGTGAAATCGTTCCACGACTTCGTCCGGCCGGCGCGCAGCTCCCCGAGCGCCCGCTCGAGGTTGTACAGCCCGACCAGCGCCGAGTAGGCCTGGTGGTAGCAGCGCGCGCGGTCCCGCTCGATCGCGTTGGACTTCTCCGGGACGTGCCACTCCATGTCCATCTCGGGGAAGTTGGCCGTCTTTGGCAGCACCATCTTGATGCTGTGCCCGGTGGCCTCGAGGTAGTCGCCGAGCTTGACCAGACCGGCCTTGGCCGTCACCCACTGGCGCGCGAACGGGCCGCCCCCGGTGTCACACGACACGTGGGTATCGGTGCGCTTGTCATAGACCCGCGGCGAGGTGACCCAGCTGTACTTGTCCGTGAAGTCGCGCTTCTGTGGACGCGGCAGCGTGGTCTTGTTCCAGGGATGGTCCTTGGAGACTGGGTTGCCCAGCGGATCCTCGGTCACGTAGGCCTTCTGGTCGGCCCACTCCTCGAAGTACGAGCTGCCGAGCAGGATCCTGATCATCAGGTTGATCTCGACCAGGTCAGTCGTGACCAGCTCGCCGTTGATCGCGATCCCCGGGGTCACGCAGCGCTTGCGCCCCCACTCCGTCATCGTCTTGTAGTCGTAGTCGATGTAGTCCGGGTCGTCGAACGCGCCCCAGCAGACCAGGTTGGTCTCGCGGAAGCCAACCATGTCGTACCCCGGCAGCGCCTCAAGCCAGAAGTCGTACAGGTCGTCGTGCATCGGCACGCTGCGCTTGCAGTAGTCGAAGTACTTCATCAGCCGCACGTAGTAGTCGGTGCACGTCTGGTGCGTGATATCGGCGCTCACGCCACCGGGCATGATCGTCGACGGGTGGGTGTGGCGGCCCCCGAAGAGGCAGTACATCTCACGCGTGTAGCGGGCGACGTGCAACGTCTCGAGGTAGAAGTCCCCCGTGAACGGGTTGAGCGACCGCATGATGTCGCCGACGGTCTTGTAGCCGTGGATGTCGGAGTGCGGCGCCGCCGTGGCGTTGGCCTTCTCCAGCACCGACGGGTTGGTCTCCGAGACCATCTGCTCGCAGAAGTCGACGTTTGCCATGCAGTCGTTGTAGATCGCATGGTCGAACATGAAGTCGGCCGCTTCGGCGATGTTGTAGGCGTAGTCGCCCAGCTTCGGCGGCTTGACCCCGTAGGCCATGTTCTGGTTGAGCACCGAGCAGGTGCAGTGGTTATCGCCACAGATGCCGCAGATACGGCTGGTGATGAAATGCGTGTCGCGCGGGTCGATCCCCTTCATGAAGATGTCGAACCCGCGAAAGATCATCGAGGTGCTGTAGCACTTGAGGACCTGCTGGTTGGTGAAGTCGATCTCCGTGTGGATGCCGAGCGACCCGACGATGCGGGTGATCGGATCCCACGACATCTCCTTGACGACGACCTTGTTCTTCTGGGGTGTCTCAACTGATGCCATGCGTTTCCTCCCTCAGACCTTGGTGGTGCTCTGCGGCACCGTCTTGGCTTCGCTGTAGCCGCTAGTCAGCTCGGCTCGATTGTGCCTCCACTCGGGCTCCTGGTCGTACTTCACCCTGATCGACCTCTTGCGCCCCCACCGCAGCAGCGGCCCGTATGTGAACTTGGCCAGGTTGGACGACCCCTTGGCGTTGGTGTCCTCCTCCATGAACGGCATGTACTTGTCGGGGAAGCCGGGCATCGTGCAGGCCATGCAGATACCACCCACGTTGGGGCAGCCGCCGATGCCGTTGAGCCAGCCGCGGTAGGGGACGTTGCACTTGACCACCGGACCCTTGCAGCCGAGCTTGACCAGGCAGCGGTAGTCGGAGCCGTACTCGGTTGCGAAGTCGCCCTGCTCGTAGAAGGCCGCGCGGTTGCAGCCCTCGTGCGCCGTCCGCCCGTAGAGCCACGTCGGTCGCAGCTGATCGTCGAGATCGGGCACCGGTGCCAATCCGCCCAGATGGAGCACGAGGTACAGCAGCGCCTCGGTGGTGTTGTCGGGCTGGGTCGGGCAGCCCGGCAGGCAGACCACGGGCAGCCCGGCGCTGGACTTCCAGTTCCAGCCGAGGTAGTCGGGCAGGCCCATCGCGCCGGTCGGGTTGTTCTTCATCGCGGGGATGCCGCCGTAGGTGGCGCACGTGCCCACGGCCACTACCGCGGCCGCCTTGGGCGCGAGCCGGTCGATCCACTCGTTGGTGGTGATCGGCTGGCCGTTCTCGGGATTGACTCCCATGCCGGCCCAGTGACCCTCCCCGTTGATCTTCTCGTTGGGGATCGATCCCTCGACGATCAGCACGAACGGATCGAGCTTCCCCGCCTCCGCGTCGTACCAGGCCTGCATGAACTCGGCACCGGTCTCATAGGCGAGCACCGGCGTATGGATCACGACCTTCGGCATGCCCGGGATCACTCCCTGGACGATGTCCTCGAGGCTCGGGTTGGTGGCCGACGTCATCGCCACCGAGTCGCCGTCACATCCAAGCCCCGACGTCATCCAGATGACATGCGCGGTGACCGCCTCTGTCTCATGCTGATTGGGTACGAACTCCGTGTGCGTGGCCATCTATGTGGCTCCTCTCTCGATCCTCAACAGATACGCGACAGGGGGGTCCCCAGCAACTGGTCTATGACTCGCCTCCCGCTAAATCTCGTCGCCACCAAGACGGCCGACGATGGCCAAGCACATGGTGGCCTCCCTCATCACTGCCTCCCGAGTTATTTTACGGAACGCACAGCCCGGGGTAAGTGCGAGAGTCACCTACGAAGCCATGTTTGGCGCCGTTACGCGCTGTGCGCTGGAGACCATTGGCCCGACGGGGCTCAGCAAATCCGCGGCAGGGGGTCCCCCACCAGTTGGTCCATCACTCGCTTGCCGCCAAATCCCGTCTCGACCAGGACCATCCCTGGCGGCTCCGTCCTGACCTCGCCTATCTCGGCTGCCTCTTCGCAGCCAGGGACGCAGCGCAGCGCGGCAAGTGCCGCGTCGGAGTGCTCCGGGTCCACGAAGGCGACGAACTTGCCCTCGTTTGCCACGTACATCGGGTCGATCCCGAGAATCTCGGCGGCGCCGGCGACCGCGGGCTGCACCGGCACGGCTGCCTCGCGCACCAGCATCGCCACGTTCGAGGCTCGCGCCAGCTCGTTTAGCACCGAGGCCACCCCACCGCGCGTGGCGTCGCGCATGCAATGCAGGTGCGGACCCGACTCCTCGAGCAGTGCGTCGACGGCCGGCCACAGACAGCAGGTGTCGGACTCGATCTCTGCGTCGAGTTCGAACTCGCCGCGCGCAAGCATGATCGCCGTGCCGTGGTCGCCGACGCGGCCAGAGACCAGGATGCGGTCCCCCGGGCGCAGGCCGGCGGGCGAAAGCTGTGCTCGGGGATCGGTCCTGCCGACGCCTGTCGTGATCGCATAGATCTGGTCGGCGTGGCCGCGCTCCACCACCTTTGTGTCGCCGGCGACGATCTGGACCCCGGCGTCGCGCGCGGCGGCGGCGATCGCCTCGACCTCACCACGCAGGATCTCCGCGGACAGGCCCTCCTCGAGGATCAGCGACAGGCTGAGCGCAAGCGGCTTCGCGCCGGACACGGCGAGGTCGTTCACGGTGCCGTTTACCGCGAGGTCGCCGATCGACCCGCCGGGGAAATGGATCGGCTTGACCACGAAGCTGTCAGTGGTCATCACCATGTCCTTTGTCACCGCGCCGGCGTCGCCCATCGCGCTCAAGGTGTCTGACCCGAAGGCGGGCACGAACAGCCCTTCGATCATGCTCTGGGTGGCCTTGCCCCCGGCACCGTGAGACATCGTCACATGGGTGTCGCGGAACTTGCCCTGCTTGGCGCGGGCGGTCTTGATGATCCCAAGGACCTTCTCCTCTCGAATCGAGACGGCGTCGGTCACACGACCTCCCGCTCACGCGCGAAGCGACCGTAGTTGTAGTAAGCCGCGCAGGCCCCCTCGGAGGACACCATGCAGGTGCCGATCGGCCGCTCCGGCGTGCACGCGGTGCCGAACACCTTGCACTCAAACGGCTTGATCACACCCTTGAGCACCTCGCCGCACTGGCACGCCTTCGGGTCGGCGACCCGAATGCCCGGCACATCCCAGCGCAGCTCGGCGTCGAGCTCGGCGTAGGCATCGGACAGCTTCAACCCACTGTGCGAGATGAACCCAAGCCCCCGCCACTCGAAATGTGGCCGCAGCTCGAACACCTCGGACATGACCTCGAGCGCGCGCAGGTTGCCCTCGTAGGGCACCACGCGCGTGTACTGGTTCTCAACCTCGCAACGGCCCTCTGCGAGCTGCTTGAGGATTTGATGCACGGCCTGCAGCACGTCGAGCGGCTCAAAGCCCGCCACCACGATCGGCTTGCCGTAGTCAGCCGGGATGAACTCAAACGGCCGCGCACCCACGACCGTCGACACGTGCCCGGGGCCGATAAACCCGTCCAGGCGCAGATCCGGTGAGTCCAGCAGCGCCCGCAGCGGCGGCACGATCGTCACGTGATTGCACATGCAGAAGAAGTTGGTGACCCCCTCGGCTTTGGCCCGCTTCAGCGTTAGCGCCGTCGAGGGCGCGGTGGTCTCGAAGCCGATCGCGAAGAAGACGACATCGCGGTCGGGGTTCTCCTTGGCGATCCTCAGAGCGTCGAGTGGCGAGTAGACCATCCGGATGTCGGCGCCCTCGGCCTTGGCGTCGAGCAACGAGCCGTTGGAGCCCGGGATCCGGAGCATGTCGCCGAAGCAGGTGAAGATCACTCCGGGCTGGTGGGCCAGTGCGATGCCGTCGTCGACGCGGCCCATAGGGATCACGCACACCGGGCAGCCCGGGCCGTGGACCAGCTCCACGTTCTCGGGCAGCAGGTCGTCGATCCCGAACTTGTAGATCGAGTGGGTGTGGCCTCCGCAGACCTCCATCAGCTTGTAGTGGTGTCCCGGCTCGACCAGACCCAGGATCTCGCCCGAGAGGGCGCGACCGAGCTCGGGATCACGGAACTCGTCGACGTACTTCATCGCTGTGCTCCCTCCGGCGCAAACGCCTCGGCCGGCAGCCCGGCTATCGCGGTTCCGGCGTGCACCAGCACGCTCTGGCCCTGCTCGACAGGCGCGATCAGCGCGATCTCGACCGTCTCGTGGCGTCCCCGCTCGTCCTCGCAGAGGGCGAGGCCGCGGTCCTGGTCCACCTTGAGCACCCGCAGGGGCACAGCCACGTCGCCGCAGGTGATACATCCCTCCCCCTCCACCCCGTGGGTGGTCTCGCATTGAACCGCGGAAAGGGAGTCGGCGTGCATCAGGTCACGCGGCTGCCCTGGCGCTGCGGATAGACGGCTCACTCGATCACGCTGGCTCTCAGCTCTTCCAGCTCGGCCTCGTAGTCGCTGCCCATGCGCTCGAGTTGATTGCGCGTCAGGAGCGCCTCGGTCTCGTCGACCTTCGACATGGCGAAGCCCACGTGGATCAGGACCCAGTCCCCGGGCCCGACGCCGACGCCGTCGGAATCGAGCAGGCCGATGTTCACGTTTCGGTGCACCCCGGCCACGTCGACTCGCGCGAGCCGTTTGGGCTCGTCCACGATCGCAACGATCCTTCCCGGAATTGCTAGACACACGGCAGAAACTCCTCCTCAGAACTCCATCGCTCCATGCCGAGGTCTACCACTGCGGCTGGCTTGCTGCAACCGCTACTTGCGAATCTGACGCATCCGCGGCCGTTTGTGAACCGCCTGGCCCGGGCAACACGTTCGTGTTGTCACAAGCCGACGAGGGAGACACGATGCAGGAGAAGGACGAGCCCACACGACCCGAGGATGCCGGCGACGAAGGCCTCGGCAGCAAGTCCGGCGGCGTCGCCGGATCGGACGAACGGGACACCGAGGCCGGGGGCGACCGCCCCGAGGGCACCGGCGGCGCGACCGGACCAACCAAGGACGCCGAGTCCGTGCCCGGCGGCGGAGACGCGACCGGACCGACCCCGGACGGTGTTCCGCAGGAGGGCGAAGTCAATCCCGACGCGGATGCGGCGACCGGCTCCACGGAGTCGGGCCCGAATCCGGCGGACGACGACTGAGCGCGGCGCTCCGACTTCAGCAGCAACACCGATCAGGGTCTAGAGTCTCGTGTCAATCGACACGAGAGGATGCCGTGCGCGTCGCTGAGGGAATGAACGATGTGGTTGTGACGATCGGTCCCGACCACCGCCTGCGTGACGCCGCGCGCCGGATGTCTGAGCACAACGTCGGCGCCGCCGTGGTCATCGACAACGAGCAGGCCGGACCCGGGATCATCACCGAGCGCGATCTGCTGCGGTCCAGCGGGCGAGGCGAGGACATCGACGCTGAGCGGGTCGGTGACCATCTCGCGCCGCGAATGATCTACGCCTACGCGGACTGGTCTCTGGAGCAGGCCGCCGAGGCGATGACGGCCGGCGGCTTTCGTCACGTGATCGTGCTCGGCAGGACGGGCGATCCGATCGGGATCCTCTCGATGCGCGACATCGTGCGCTGCTGGACCGGCGATGGCGCAAGCTGCGACGTGCTCAGCCAAGTTCCCGGCGACTGACCCCTCACCCTGTCCGACGCGCCGCACCACGCCAGGTCCGCCCAGCCTGCGACCCCGGACGATGAAAACGACCGGAGACCTCGGGCTACGCGGGTCGGGTGAGTCTTTCGCCGACGCTCAGGCGTTAGATCGATTCGACGTGACCACGCTCCCCGGCCGTTCGGTCCCCGGCCGCTCTGGGACAAGGTCTAGCACTTCGTGTGGATCGTTGCAATAGCCATCCCGACCCCCGGGACGGACGGGGCTTCGGGTGGTGGACTCACAGGAGATTCGGCAGCTACGCGTGCGCCTATGTCCCGAGGGCCCTGGCGACCCGCGCCGCGGGCATCGCCCCCTGGCGCACAACCTGGTACTCGCGGCCCTGCTCGTAGCGAGTCAGGTCGACCACCGTCGAGGGCGTTCCCGGCAGCTCGCCACCGTCGAGCTGGAGGTCCACACCCTCGCGGATACCCACGTCGACATCATCGAGGTGATGCGCATCCGCGGCTCCTGCCCGGTTCGCGCTGGACTGCAACACCGGCCAGTTGAGGTCAAGCAAGGGCGCTCGACCGCCTGTCAACTCGGGGACCCGTAACCCCAGCCGTTCCGGGTCGGGGCCGCATGCCAGCGGGTAACGCCGCGCGGGGTTGGGCAGCAGAACGGTAAGTGGCCCGGGCAGCAACCGCCTCAGCGCCTCGCGGGTGGCCTGACCGACCTCCGGGAGCGCGGCAACCGCCAGCTCGAGGTCGAAGAACATGACCGCGGCGGCCTTGTCGCGCACCCGCCCCTTGAGCGCGTACAGACGACGCACGCCCTCCTCGCTGTCGGGCTCGGTGGCCAGGCCGTAGACGGTGTCTGACGGAAACAGCGCCACGCCACCGACCGCGATGCAGCGGCGAAACGTCTCCACCTCCTCGGCGGTCACGGTGCCCGTCCAACGGTCACGCGCTCGTGTCCCGCCAGGTCTCTGTGGGTTGTCGGGTCGTCGAGCAACGCCCGCACCGCGACGCCCTGGCCGGCGCCGTGCTCGAGTGCCAGGCGCGTGCCATTCGGCGCGGACTGAACCAGCGAGCGGATGGCGTCCAGGCCGTCCGCGCCAGCGACCAGTGCCTCGCGCGGCTCGAACAGGCGCAGCTCCGGTTGGAGGCGGTTGTACTCGGCCTGCGTCACATAGGGGAGATTGGCCACCACGAGGTCATACGAGCCGGGCGGCAGCCCCGGCGCTTGCGAGACCTCGAGCGCGAGCCCCATCCGCGCCGCGTTTGCCCGGGCCACCCCCACCGCCTCGGGCGAGACGTCGGACGCGCTCACCCGCAGGTCCGGACGCTCGTCGCGAAGCGCCAGGGCGATCGCACCGCTGCCGGTGCCAACGTCGTGCACGCATGCGCCATCCGGCAGCTTAAGCGCCAGCTCCACGAGCAGCTCGGTCTCGGGGCGCGGGATCAGCACGCGGCGATCCACCGCGAGCTCGATGAACCGGAAGCCCTGGCTGCCCAGGATGTAGGCGACCGGCTCGCGCTGTACGCGGCGGCGGACGCGGTCGCCGATCACACGCGCCGCCGGGGGCGGGATCACCATCCCCGGGTCCGCAATCAGCGTCCCGCGACCGACCCCGAGCGCGTCGGCTATCAGCAGCTCGGCGTCGAGCTCGGGCGTGTCGCACCCGGCTGCGCGGAGCGCGTCGACGGCGGCCGACCGGGCGCTGCCGGCGGGAATCGCGGCGGCCATCCTTTACGGGCGAGGCAAAGATGCCTCGCCCGTCCGTGCGGAATCCTCGAGCTTCAGTCGCTTCTCCTCCGCCTCCAGGGCGTTGCTGAAGTCATCGAGCTCACCCCCGAGCACGCGCGCCACCTCGCCCTTGGTGAGCTTCACGCGGTGGTCGGTCACGCGATCCTGGGGAAAGTTGTAGGTGCGGATCTTCTCTGACCGCTCACCGGATCCGACCTGCGAGCGCCGGCTCTGGGCCACCTCGGCCTGCTGGGCGGCGAGCTCCTGCTCGTAGAGGCGCGCGCGCAGCACGCGCATCGCCTTGTCGCGGTTCTGCAGCTGCGACTTCTCGTCCTGCATCGACACCACCAGACCCGTCGGCTTGTGGGTGATGCGGACCGCGGAGTCGGTGGTGTTGACCGACTGGCCGCCCGGGCCCGACGAGCGGTACACATCGATCTGGAGGTCGCCGTCGTTGATCTGGACCTCGACGTCCTCGGCCTCGGGCAGCACGGCAACCGTGGCGGTCGAGGTGTGGATCCGGCCCTGGGACTCGGTCTCTGGCACGCGCTGGACACGGTGGGTGCCGCCCTCGTGCTTGAAGACGCTGTAGGCGCCGGTGCCCTTGATCGCAAAGGTGTAGTCGCCATCTGCCACCGAGAGCTCCTCGGACGTGAATCCGCGCCGCTCGGCATAACGCGTGAGCATCCGGAACAGGTCACCCGCGAACAGCCCGGCCTCCTCCCCGCCGGCGCCGCCGCGAACCTCGACGATCACGTTCTTGTCGTCGCTGGGGTCGGGCTCGACCATCGCGAGCCGGATCTCCTCGTCGAGCTCGGACAGGCGGGCCTCGGAGTCGGCGAGCATCTCGCGGATCTCTGCATCCTCGCCGTCGGCGAGCATCTCCTGGGCCCCCGCGGAGTCGGAGGCGGCGCGACGCCACTCCTGGGCCAACTCGTTGGCGCGCTCGAGGGCGTGCCAGGCGCGACCGACCTCGGCATAGCGCTCGCGGTCCCCGATCACGTCGGGATCAGACATCTGGGCCGACAGCTCGGCGAAGCGACTCTCTATCTGCTCGACGAGCTTCTCGACCATCGCAACAAGCCTAGATGAGTGATTCCACGGCGATGGACGCTCCACGTGCCTTCGAGGTTGCTGATACGGTCGAGAATCTGGTTTAGGTAAATGGCTATAACGCTGACCCAACTGAGGGCCTTTCTAGCCGTCGTGCGGACCGGCTCGGTGACCTCCGCCGCAGACGAGTTGGTCGTGACCCAGCCCTCGGTCTCCGCCGCCGTCTCGGCACTCTCCCGCGAGCTCGGCGTGGCGCTTACCGAGCGGGTGGGGCGCAGCGTGCGGCCGAGCGCCGCCGGGGTCGCCTTCAGCAGCTACGCCGCGGACGTGATCGGGCTCCTGGAGCAGGGTGCGATGGCGGCGGCCGAGGCAGCCGGGGCCCGCGGGGCCGAGCTCCGGATAGCGGCGGTGACCACGGCGGGCGAGCACATCGTGCCGCCGTTACTCGAAGCCTTCGCCGCGCTCCGGCCGGAGACGACGCTGAGCCTGGAGGTGGGCAACCGCGAGCGGGTGCTCGATCGCCTCCATACCCACAGCTCCGACGTGGCCATCGGCGGGCGGCCTCCGCCGGATGACTCGGCAGTGACCGGCGAGCGCTTCCTCGAGAACCCGGTCGTGCTGCTCACCGCGCCCGGGGATCCGCTGGCACGGCGGCGGCGAGTGCCCATCGACGAGCTCGGCGAGCGGCCGTGGCTGCTGCGCGAGGAGGGCTCGGGCACCCGGACCATGACGGAGGAGTATCTGGCCGGTGCCGGCCTTCACCCGCCGGTGCTCACGCTCGGGTCCAACGGAGCGATCAAGCAGGCCGTTCGCGCCGGGCTCGGCGTATCGCTTCAGTCCCATCTGGCGGTCCAGCTGGAGCTCGACCTTGGGCTGCTCCAGACGATCGATCTGCGTGATCCACATCCCGCCCGACACTGGTACGTGCTGCGACCCGCGCGCGGACCGGTGCGCCCGATCGTCGAGTCCTTCGTCGACTTCGTAGGCAGCCCTACGGCGCGACGCGCGGTCGAGCGGGCGGCGACCCAAACCGCGCCGCCGCGCTTGTGACTACTCGGCGGCCTCGGCGGGAGCCATCGCTGCGCCGTCTTCCTCGCTCCCGCCCGAGGTAGGCTCGCCTTCGGCGACGTCGTCCGCCTGGTCCGAACGCGGTGAGGCGCCTCCGAGTGCGACAGCCGCCTTGGCGGTGACCAGGTGGTAGAGGATCAGCAGCTGGACGAGCGCGAGCGACTCGGAGCGGTGGAGGTCAGACCCGATCGTGTACTCGCCCAGGCGCTCCGAACGCAGGTGATCGGCAAAGTGCAGCTTCTCCCAGATCGCCTCCTCGATCTCGGCCCCCATGGCGCGGTCCATCTGCCCCGGGATCTCGAGACGGCGTTCGGAACCATTCTCTTCGAGTGTGATGCCACTGTCGCCGTCCCCGATGAAGGGAGACATGTCCGGATGGGGAAGTCCGTCGCGCAGAATCACCTGAGCGTCGAGCGCGGCCGGGTCGCCGCCGCCATCCGGCGGCTGGAACGCGACCACCATGTCGGCGTGGCGTTCCTGGGGGCGGATGAACTCCGCGGAGTCGGGCTCACGCTTGTCGAGCTCGGCGAGCACCTGATCGGTCGTGTACCCGCGCCTTGATGTGTCGCGCTGCACCTTCCACCGCCGGCGCAGCTCTTCGGGGGGCGCCAGGTAGACCCGCACGTCGTAGCACTCGCGCATGTCCGCGGTGTAGTACCCGAGCAGGCCCTCGACGACTGCGAAGGCGTTCGGATCCACATATACGGGCGGGCCGAAGGTGCCGTCGCCGTGCACGTACACGGGCTTCAGGATCGGGTCCCCCTGCCTGAGGTGGCGCAGGTGCTGAGCCATGATGTCCATGTAGTTGCACTCCGGATTCAGCGGGGTGATGCTCTGCTCGGCACGCTGCTTGCGGTCGAAGCGGTGGTAGTCATCGGTGGCCACCGCTGTCACCATCTCCTCCCCCAGGAGGCGCACCAGACCACGCGTGATGGTCGTCTTGCCCGCCGCCGAGTCGCCGACGACGCCGAGAATGATGGGACGCGGCATGCTTCCTCCCTCGATCACTGTTTACGGGCCCCGAGCGACGGATCGTCCTCATTCGGCACCCGCTCCTCGGTATCGCTGAACACCGAACTCTGCCGGATGTCCTCCGCCTCGATTGTTATCAGGTCTTCCTTGGTGATCTCGCCCTCGGAATCGAACAGTCGCATCGCCTGACGCATGCGGGCGCGGTCGATTGCGTTCCGGATGCTCCGGCCGTGGGCGAAGCGGGGCTGCTCGACTCGCCGCTCGATGTACTCGAGGAAGGCCCGCTTCGCCTCCTCGCTCAGCTGGTAGGTCTGCCGCTCGAACATGACGTCGCCGATCTGCATGAGCTCGTCGGGTGTGTAGTCGGGGAAGTCGATGTGATGGGCAATCCTCGACCCCATGCCGGGATTGGCGAGGAAGAAGTCGTTCATCGGCTCCTTGTAGCCCGCCATCACCACGACCATCTCCTCGCGATGGGTCTCCATCGCCTGGAGCAGAACCTCGATCGCCTCTTGGCCGTAGTCGCGCTCGTTGTCGGGCCGGTGCAGGTAGTAGGCCTCATCGATGAAGAGGACTCCTCCGATGGCCTTCTTTACGGCTTCCTTCGTCTTCGGTGCGGTGTGGCCGACGTACTGCCCGACCAGGTCGTCTCGCGTGACCCCGATCAGCTGACCCTTCTTTATGTAGCCCAGGCGGTGGAGGATGCTCGCCATTCGAAGCGCCACCGTGGTCTTGCCCGTGCCGGGGCTCCCGGTGAAGCTCATGTGGAGCGTGGGCGGCTCGGTGGCCAGGCCCATCTCCGTGCGCAGGCGCTCGATCACAAGCAGCGCCGCCATCTCCCGGATGCGCTGCTTGACCGAGCTCAGCGCGATCAGGTCGTTGTCGAGCTCGTCGAGCACCTCCTGGATGCGCGAGTCGCGCACTATCTTCTGGACGTCCGCCTTGCCGTTGGTGACGGCCTCGGAGAAGTCGACGGAGTCGACGGCGCCGCCGGTCTCAGCCCCTGCGTCGGGCCGGATCTCGCGGCCTTCGAACTCCTCCTCCGAAGAGGACCCCTGACCCCCGCCGCTCTCGGCCTGAGCGTCGGGGTCCAGGGGCCTGCCCATCGTGTCCTTCCCGCGCGCCACTACGACTCGCCGATGCCCTCGTCCTTCTCGGGTGCGACGTCCTCGTAGGGAGCCGAGCCCTGCCCGTCGCCGTCGCCGCCGATCGGGGAGTCAAAGCCCGGAGTCGCGTCCTGCACGCCGGCTGGGTCGCGCGTCGTGGCGAGGTTGCCCTGGTTGCCGTAACGCCGGCCCACCGGGTCCTCCAGGGCGTAGGGCTCGATCGTGTACTGGACCGTGCGGTCGTGCTTCTCCGAACGGACCAGGCGGAACCCGGGCTCCTCCTCAGGACGGTTCACGATGAAGCTGAGCCGCGCACTCTGCCGGCCGAGCGAGCTGTCGTAGGCCACCAGCCTGATGTAGTGGTTGGGGTAGGCCTTGCGGCAGTCGCGGACGTCCTTCATCGCGGGCTCGGTGTCGTCTGGGTCGAGGTCGAACTCCGGCTGCTTCCACATCTCCCAGAAGGAGTTGCGGGGATGGGGATCGTCGGTGTACTCGACCATCATCGCCCACCCGTGTGAGACGGAATAGCTGATCTGCTTCTCGATGTCCTCGTCGGTGAGATCCGGGAGGTACGAGAAGGTTCCCTGTGTGACTCTCATGGTGTCTCCTTGTCTCTGAGCGCGTTCAGCGGCTGGCCGTCGGCGTGGCCACGGAGTCGGCGGTGTCGGTCGACTCGAAGTCGAAGGTGATGTCCTTCCACACCTCGAGTGCCGACTTCAGCTCCGGTACGCCCTTTGCCGCCTCCTGCAGGATCTCGGGACCGTCTTTGGCGTAGTCCGCGCCCTCGTTGCGCGCCTTGATCATCGCCTCGGCGGCCACGCGGTTGGCGGTGGCGCCGGCCGCGATCCCCTGCGGATGGCCGATCGTGCCGCCGCCGAACTGGAGGACGGTATCTTCGCCGAGGTAGTCCAGCAGCTGATGCATCTGGCCGGCGTGGATCCCGCCCGAGGCGACGGGGAAGACAGGGGCCAACGAGGCCCAATCCATGTCGAAGTAGATCCCGGTCTCTGGGTCCTCCTTGAGATAGCGGGAACGGCAGACGTCGTAGTAGCCCCTGATCATTCCCGGGTCGCCCTCGAGCTTCCCGACTACGGTGCCGGCGTGGATGTGGTCGACGCCGAGCATCCGGCACCACTTGGCGATCACCCTGAAGCTCACGCCGTGCGTCTTCTGGCGCGTGTAGGTCCCGTGCCCGGCGCGGTGGAGGTGCAGGATCATGCCGTTGGCCCGCGCCCACTTCGACATCGAGGACATCGCCGTGTAGCCGATTGTCAGGTCCTGCATGATGATGATGCTGCCAAGCTCCTTCGCAAACTCGGCGCGCTCGTACATCTCCTCCATCGTCGACGCCGTGACGTTCAGGTAGTGGCCCTTGACCTCACCCGTCGCCGCCGACGCGCGGTTGACCCCCTCCATCGCCGCCACGTAGCGGTCGCGCCAGCGCATGAACGGCTGGGAGTTGATGTTCTCGTCGTCCTTGGTGAAGTCGAGGCCGCCGCGCAGCGCCTCGTAGACGACGCGGCCGTAGTTCTTGGCCGACAGACCCAGCTTGGGCTTGGTAGTCGCACCGATCAGCGGGCGCCCGAACTTGTCGAGGTACTCGCGCTCCATCACGATGCCGTGGGGCGGCCCCGGGAAGGTCTTGAGGTAGGCCACCGGGATTCGCATGTCCTCGAGCCGCAGCGCCTTGAGCGCCTTGAAGCCGAAGACGTTGCCGATGATCGAGGAGGTGAGGTTCGCGATCGAGCCCTCTTCGAACAGATCCATGTCATAGGCGATCTTGGCGATGAACTGCTTGGGCTCCGACCCCTGGACCTCTTCGACCGAGTAGGCCTTGGCCTGGTAGTGCTCGTGCGGGGTGAGCCGGTCGGTCCAGACCACCGTCCAGGTGGCGGTCGACGACTCGCCGGCTACCGCCGCGGCTGCCTCGATCGCGTCGACGCCCTCCTGCGGCGTGATCCTGAACGCGCAGAGGATGTCGGTCTCTTTGGGCTCGTAGTCGGCGTTCCAGTAGCCCATCTCCGCGTACGGAGTGACTCCAGCCGCCCATCGGTCCTTCTTTGCGCCATTGCCGGATGCGTCAGCCATGCCTGCCTTCCTCGTTGATCCTCACAGGCCCAGCATGCAGCATTGGGACCATGAAAACAAGTGAGCCTTTACCGTTTATACATAGAATTCCGGCTATGGGTGGTGGCCGGAGTCCGTCGGCACGAGGTCTACCACCTCGTGCCGATCGTCGCAACCGGTCTACCGGCCGAGCGGGCACGCCAGCGGCAGCGCTCGGCGGGGTTGGGCAGCAGGAGGGTCACTCCGCCGCAGCAGCCTAGTCAGGGCGGAGGCCGCGTCCTTGACGGGTCATGACGGTCGGAGAAGCTACGCGGCGGGACGGGATACAGTCGCGGGGATGAGGATCGCGGTGGTCGGCAAGGGCGGGGCGGGCAAGTCTGTGATCGCAGGCAGCATGGCCCGCATCCTGGCCCGCGACGGCCGGCGCGTGCTGGTGCTCGACTCGGACCTCCTGCCAGGCCTGGCGCTGAGCCTTGGTCTGGGGGCCGACCCGCAGCCGCGGCTGGGCGACGCGGCCGAGAAGGACGGCGACGGGCGCTGGCAGCTCAAGAAGGGCGTGGGCCCCGTGCGAGCCGTTCAGCGGTACGCGACCCACGGGCCCGACGGCGTGCGCATCCTGCAGGCCGGAAAGTTGCCGCGCGAGGGAATCGAGCCGATCATGGGGTCGGTCAATGCCTTCTACAAGGTGATCCACCGCCTCCCGCAGGCGAAGACCTTCGACGACTGGACCCTTCTCGGCGACCTTCCCGCGGGGCCGCGGCACATCGCTTTTGACTGGGCGCCCTATGCGCGCACCTTCGTCGTCGTCGTCCAACCCACTTTCCAGTCGGCCCTGGCGGCCCGGCGGGTGGCCCGCATCGCCCGCATGCGTCAGGGGGTCACGGCGGTCTTCGTGGCCAACCGCGTCACTGGCCCGGACGACGTGGCGCACGTGGAGAAGATGGTCGGCGAGCCGGTCCTGGCCGCGGTCCCATCCGACGAGGGCGTAGCCGAGGCGGAGCTCCTCGGCCTGGCGCCGATCGACCACGCACCGCGCTCCGCCGCGGTAGCCGAGATCGAAAGGCTGGTCGCGGCCCTGGCGGACCTGTAGGCTTGGGATCATGAAGATCGCGGTCGCAGGAAAAGGCGGAGCCGGTAAGACCACGGTGTCGGGCACTATCGCCAGGGTGCTCGCTCGAACGGGCCATGACGTGCTCGCGCTCGACGCCGACGCCAATCCGATGCTGGGCGTGTCCTTGGGGGTGGGTCCCGAGAAGACGGACCTGCTGCTGGGCGTACGCCAGGCGTTGGAGGACGGCGAGATCGAGCACGAGCCCACCATCGAGGGAATGGTCGAGCGCTTCGGTGCCGACGCTCCCGATGGAGTGCGCTTGGTCGTCGCTTCGCGAATCGACAACGACAGCCCCGGCTGCCAGTGCTGCGGGGTCTCGCCGGACCAGCTCCTGCGCGAACTCGAAGACGGTAACCGCACCGTGATCTGCGATCTCGAGGCCGGCCTGGGCACCCTCACGCGCCTGCAGCCCGGCAACGCCGACGTCGTGCTGGTGGTCGCCAACCCGTCTGCCAAGGCGCTGGAGGTGGCTCGCCGCGCGGTCGAGATAGCCGCCGACAAGACGGAGGTGATCGTGCTCGCCAACCGCGTCCGCGACGACCGGGACCTGGAGACCATCCGCGAGGTCATTCCCGATCGGGAGCTGATCGTGATCCCCGAGGATCCTTCGATCGCCATGGCCGACCGCGACGGTCTGGCACCGATCGACCTGGACCCGGACAGTCCAGGGGTGCTCGCACTCGTGGCCCTCGTGGACCGCATCGCCGGCGCGCCCGTACCGGCCTGAGCGGCCGGCCGAGCAGTCAGCTCGGCGGGGGGCGGTCCTACTCCGACCCGCGGTCCAGCGGCTCGCCGGGGACGTCCCGGCCCGTCGCACGGATCGAGCTTCCGCTCCGCGCACCGGCTCGCGAAGGGCCCGGACCGGCTCGGTCGGGCTGCTCGTCAGCGGGGGGCGGGAGGCGGCGTGGCGAAGCCGCTCTGCTGGACGGCGATCAGACGGGCGGCCAGCTCGTCGATCGCCAGCACCGCCGGGGCGTCGGGGGCGTGGTCGAGCGGAGCGAGCAGGGCACGCTCGGCGTGGTGGAAGCAGTCGTCATAGGGCACGACACCGACGAGCTCGATCCCGTGCACCTCAGCGTAGGCGGCCACCGTCGCGACATCGTGCTCGTCGCGCACCTTGTTGGCGATCAGGCCCACGCGCGGCAACCCCATATCGCGCGCGAGCACGGCGACTCGCCTGCCGGTCTCAAGCGAATTGCCGTAGGGCTCGACGACCGCGTACATCGCGTCGGCGTGCTTCGCGGTGGCCACGAGCAGGTGCTCGGTCGAGGCCTCGAGGTCGACGATGCAGAAGTCCTCGTCACCGCTGGGCGCGGCGCCGATCACGCCGCGCACCGCCATGTGCGTGGCGCCTTGGCAACCGGTCGGTGTCTGCCTGGGCCCGCCCGCCACCAGCAGCGAGACCCCGTCGGGCGCAGACACCGAATGTGTGTCGCAGAGCTCTGACAGCGACATCCCCAGCTCGTAGACGCCGTCCCCGTTGCGACGCACGATCTCGGGCGGAAAGCTCGGCAGATCGGACATCCGCTCCGCCGGAAGGCCGAGCGTGAGCGACAGGTTGGGGTTGAGGTCGTTGTCGATCGCGAGCACCCGCCGGCCGCGGCGTGCCAACATGCGCGCCAGCGTCCCGGTGATCGAGGTCTTTCCGGCGCCGCCCTTGCCGGCGAGGGCGAGCTTCACGGTCGCCGCCCGCGGCTCACAGGATCGACCCGACCATCGCCATCAGCATCCCCAGCAAGAGGCCGGCCCCGGAGATGATCATCAGCGAGAGGGCCCAGCGCGGCGCCTCCTCAGCCTCGGCCGCGTAGAGGGACTCGTCCTGCGCCGGCGGATAGTTGTAAGGCGCCTCCTCCTTGACCGGCTGGTAGGGCGCGTCGGCCTCGTGGTAGGGCGCATCCTCTGGGGCCGGGTCGTAGGGGGGCGCGGCGCCCCGCGGATTGTCGCCGAGGGCCATCGCGCCGCGAACCCGCGTACGTGCATCGCGCCCCGAAGAGGACGTCACGACGACCAACGCCAATGCCACGACCCCAAGGACGATGGAGGCGATCATGATGGCTATCCCGACGGTCAGCATGGGCCAACGCTATCCCAAAGCCCCGCCGCGGCTCGGCGTGGGTCGGAGGCCGGGCTGACGCGGTGAGAATCAGACCTTGAGCAGAGGACGCGCATCGTCGGCCTCTTCTTCCAGCAGGTCGTCGGCCTCTTCTTCCAGCAGGTCATCGGCCTCTTCTTCCAGCAGGAGCGACCCCAGATCCAGGACGGCCGGCTCTTCGTCCAATACACGCGGATCCTGGACAGGCGGCTCTTCATGGCGCAAGGGTTGGTCGATCGCCGACGACGACCGGCGAATACCCGCGCGGGTGACCCGCAACTGCCGCGTCCCGGCGGCGCGCCGGCGGCGGTGCAGGCCGGCGGCGTAGAGAGCGGCCAGCAGTGCCACGAGGCCTGCTCCGACGAACGCCATCCCGATCGTGAGCTGCGAAGTGGAGCCTCTGTCTGCGTTCGCGGGATCGGCGAAGCGGCTCCACAGGTCGCCGACGGCGCTCGCCTGCGGACGCTCGACCGTCGGTCTCGGAGCGGCCCGCCCTCGCCTGCGCGCGCGGTGCGTGGCCTGCGCCGGGGCGGCCGCGGCTGCGGCCGTCCGCGGGGCGGTCGCCCTCGCGGTGACGCTCGGCGCCATCGTCGGCACCGGACGGGACGCGGGGCGGCGCTGCGGTTGCGGCCCCGACCGCGCCTTGGAGCGTCCGCGGGGCGCCGGAGCGCCGGGGACTCCCGGCTCGACCCGGGGCTTGGTGGTCACCGGCGAGCGCTCGCTCGCCGGGACGGTGACCTTGAAGGCGCGAGTCGCCTGGCCCTGGACGCCACCAGTGCTGTCGACCGCGGTGGCCCGCAGGTAGAGCACCCCGCCGCCCTTGACCTGCGGCACCGTCACGGGCACGGAGAAGGTGGGGCCGCTCGCCTGGACGCTCTGCTCGCCCGGAGCGCCCGTCCATTTGATCCGGACTGGGCCGGGCGCGAACTCCTTGCCGGTGACGGTGACGGTCTTGCCGGCGCCGCCGCTGTTCGCGGACAGGAAGATGTAGGCCGACGGGGTGCAGGCCCAGGCCAGGCTCGAGACTCCCACGACGAGGCTGAGAACGCCCAGGGCCGCTGCGACGGTGCGGCGGGCTGCTCTGCTCATCGCTCTTCCTCCAAGATGTGGTCGACCCTGCCATAGAAGTACGACTTCGTCGCCCTGTCAAGACACCGGTGAGAATGGAAGGTCATGGGCAGCGCCGCACCCTGTCGCGCCCGGGCCCTCCTCGGCAGCGGTCCCTTCCCCCGCCGCCGTCGAGTCGGTCGTTGCCCGATCCTGCGTCCAGGCGGTCACTGCCCGACCCGCCGCAGATCACATCGTCTCCGCCCCGGCCCAGGATCGTGTCGCCGCCGCCCAGCCCCGCGATCACGTCACGGCGCGCCGTCCCGACGATGCGGTCGGGCCCGGCGGTGCCCACCTGGGTCACCGCGCGACCGCCGCAGCGCTCGATGCTCACCTTGGCCACGAAGGCGTCGGTGTCTCCAAAGCTGCCGTTGATGCTGCGATCGGGACCGAGCCTGTCCGGGAAGCTGCTCGGCCTCGAGTCGGTGGTGCCGGCGGCATATGCGCTCCCGGCGCTGTCCAGGGCCACGCCGATGCCCGTCTCCTCGCCCTTGCCGCCGATGTAGCCCGCGTAGCTGAGACGGTTCCCGCGGGGCGCCAGCTTGGCGATGAACGCATCGGTGGGGCCGCCGTTGTAGGTGCGGTCGGGGCCGCCGCGGACGGGGAAGCTGCTCTGCCGTGAAGCGGTGGTCCCGACGATCACCGCGCTGCCCTTGCGATCGATGTCGAGGCCCACCGCATCGTCATCGCCGGCCCCGCCGATGTAGCCGGCGTAGGCCAAGGACCTGCCGGATGGGCGCAGCTTCACCACGAACGCGTCCGTGCCGCCGTTCTCGGTCCGGTCTGGACCGGGGATCGCGCCGAACCCGTTGCCGTCGGGGAAGGTGTCCTGCTTCGAGGACGTGCGACCCGCCAGGTACACGTTGCCGTGCTTGTCCACGGCGTTGCTGAACGGCTGCTCGACGCCGGCCCCCCCGATGTAGGTGGCATAGACGAGCCGCTTGCCGCCGGCGGCGACCTTGGCGACGAAGGCATCGTCGGGCGCGGGTGAGTCGGGGTCCCCGTTGAAGGTGCGGTCAAAGCCGGGCACCGTCCCGAAGCCGTCGCCGTCGGGGAAGGTGCTCTGGAAGGAGCCGGCGAAGCCGTTCACGTAGGCGTTGCCGGCGCGATCGATGGCGACGCCGGTGCCAGGGTCGATTCCGCTGCCGCCGATGTAGCCGCCATAGGCGAAGCCACTTCCGTCGCGCTTGACCTTGACCAGGAACGTGTCGACGAACCCGTTGAAGCTCGAGTCGAAGCTGCCGGGGGTGGCCGGGAACCCATCGGCCGCCGACGACGGTGTGAAGCCCGAGACGTAGGCGTTGCCATTGCGATCCACGGCGACTCCGTTGGCCTGCTCGTTGGGAAGCCCCGGCGGCGTGTCCGCCGAGCCGCCGATGTAGCCGGCGTACTCGAGCCGCTTCCCGGACGGGCTCACCTTGGCCACGAAGGCATCGCGTGGCCCGCCGCCGTAGGTCTTGTCGGGCCCTTTCTTCACCGGAAACGTCGACTGGTCCGATTGAGTGGTCCCGACCACGTAGGCGGCCCCCTTGCCGTCGACCGTGACCACGAGCCCGCCGTCGTTGCGCGAGCCGCCGATGTATCCGGCGTACTCCAGCCGCCTGCCGGAGGGATCGACCTTGGCCACGAAGGCGTCCTCGGTCCCGCCGTTGAAGCTCCGGTCGGGGCCGAGCTTGTCCGGGAAGCGCGACTGCGCCGAGCCGGTGGAGCCGGTCACATACAGCGCGCCCTTTCGATCCACCTTCGTGTTGTCGCCTGCCTCGTCGCCGCGACCGCCGAGGTAGCCCGCGTAGACGAGCACCGCCGGGTCGATCACCAGGGGACGGCTGCGATCGTAGTGACCGAGGCGGAAGCCGTACCGCTTGCCCGAGGCGAGCGCGTAGGAGCTCTCGACCGGCACCTTCCGTCCGCCGATGTGCTGGTAGGAGACCGGCGCCTGCTCGCGCAGGCTGCCCGCGGCGGTATCGACCTTGAGCCGGCCAGCGCGATCGAGCTCCAGCCCGGACACGCCTCGCCAGGCCATGTCGATCGCCGACGGATCGGCGCCCGGGGACACCACCAGGCTGTACTTCAACCGGCCACCGGTGCCGGCGTAGACCAGGTCGATGCCCGGCCAGAGGTCGCGGTAGGCCACCTGCCCGTAGGTCGGAACGCCCGTGGTCGACTGCGCGGCGCGACCCTTGAAGTAGCTGACGTCGGCCCCGGTCTTGCCGACGCCGACCGGCCGGGCGTTGGCACGAGCGCCGACAAAGCCGAGCTCGAGGCCGAACCGGTTGCCGGGGTGGCGCCTGTCGGCGAGCGAGTAGCGAACGCCGCCGCCGGTGAAGAACACCGAAGCCTGCTCCCCGCGGGCGAAGTAGCCGGCGCGGGAATCCACCTGGCCGCGGTTGGCCTCGAAGTAGAGCGGCAGTCCGGCGAGCGCGCCGCCGGTTCGCACCACCGCGGACCGCTGTGCAGACGGGCCGGTGGGGGTCCCGGATGTCAGCATGCCCGCCAGCGCGACCGTCAACGTGAGCGCGCCCGCCAGGATCATGGCCGCCAGAGCGGCGCGCAGCGTCACGCGATGATCGAGCGCGTAGGGCAAGGCGCGATCCTAACCCGGCAGGACGCGCGGCCGGTAGTTGTCGGCGACACGTACGTTCGACCGGCGCCGGGGCGTGTGGTTGGCGGGGTGGGACGGGAGGCACGGCTGCCGCGGTCGCTGCTTGGCATTGCGCTCGTTCTCGCCGGGATCGGAGCCGTGCTCATGGCCGCATCGCCCGGCAGCCCGTCGAGCGTCGACCCGCTGGGGCGCAACCTGCCGGTGAACGCCGGCGCCGGCGATCCGCTCGACCTCAGCGCGAACAACTCGGTCCCGTCCGGACAGGCCCGCCGCCGGGGCCAGGCGTAGGTCGCAGTCGACTGACAGCGGTTGCGCATCCCCGCAACCCATACGCCACACTGCACGGTGTGCCGACCATGCGAGTAGGGGTTCTGGCCGTCGTGCTGGCGGTCGCAGCGGGTCTGCTCGTGGCCGGCTTCGGAGACAATGGGAGTCGCGGCTCGCTTGCCCCCGAGCCCGACGCCGGCAAGTGGCGACCCTGGGTGCTCTCGTCGGGGTCGGAGATCAAGGTGCCCCCTCCGCCACCGGAGGGCTCCGGGTTCGCAAAGGCAGACGCCCTGGAGCTTCGCGTGTCGGTGGACTCGCGCACACCGGAGGAGCGACGGAGGGCGATCGCCGCGGCGCGGGCTCCGGCCGTCCAGCCGTGGCTCGAGGACGTGCTCGGCTTCGTGGCGGGCCGCGCCAAGGACCCGCCGACCGCCTCGCGCAACTACGCGCTGGTGAGCGCGGCGATGCACGACGCCACGATCGCGGCTTGGCACTGGAAGTACCGCTACAGGCGCAAGCCTCCGAGCGAGCGGGCGCTTTTTGACACCGCCCCCGAGCCGTCCTATCCGTCCGAGCACGCCGCGATCGCGGGCGCCGCCTCGCGGGTGCTCGAGCAGCTCTACCCAAACGAGTCGGCCGGGCGACTCGAGCGCCAGGCCATGCGGATCTCACGCTCGCGCGTGAGCGCCGGCGTGAACTACCCAAGCGACGTGGACGCGGGCCTGAAGCTCGGCCACGCCGTGGCCAAACGGGTGATCGCGGTCGCCCGCCGCGACGGGGCCAATCGCAAGTTCAAGGGGCGCCCGCCCGGCCCCGGCCCGCGCTACTGGGAGCCGCCACCGGGCTCTGCTGCCCGTCCGGTCTCGCCGCTGGCGGGCACCTGGCGAACCTGGGTGATGAAGTCCGGCCGCCAGTTCCGTCCGCCTCCCCCACCCCCGTTCGGCAGCCCCGGCTACCTGCGCCAAGCACGTGCGGTCGTCAAAGCGAAAAAGGACCTGACCCCCAAGCAGAAGCGCGCCGCGAAGTTCTGGCAGGGCGGCGAGGGCACCTCCCTGCCACCGGGCATCTGGATCGAGGTGGTGCTCGAACGGCTGCGCCACCAGCCGCTGAACACCCCGCGCACCACCCGGCTGCTCTCCTCACTCACCGTGGCGATGGCCGACGCCGGCGTCTCGGCGTGGGACGCCAAGTACGCCTACTGGTACCCCCGACCCGAAAACGGGATCCGCGACAGCGGACTCGACAAGCGCTGGACGCCGTTTGTCACAACCCCCTTCTTCCCCTCCTACGTGTCCGGGCACTCGACCTACTCGAGCGCGGCCGGGGAAGTGCTCGCCCACTTCTTTCCCAAGGACGCAAAGCTGTGGCACGCCAGAGCCCGGGAGGCGGGGCTCTCGCGGATCTGGGGCGGCATCCACTACCCGGTCGACAACGTGGCCGGTGCCCGCATGGGACGTAAGATCGGGCGCTTGGTGGTACAGCGGGACAAACGCGACGGGGCAGAGAAGTGATCAGGCAAACGGCGGGGACGGCTCTGGTGGCCGTGATCGCGCTCTCCGGCTGCGGTGGCGACGGCAACAGTTCAGGCCCCGATCCGTTCACCAAGGTCGAGCAGCGCGAACGCGGTCGCGACACGCGCGCCCAAGCCACGGTCGCGCCGCGCTGGGCACAGGTCAGCACCCTGCGCGGGTCCGCAAACGCGGACCGCACCGTCCGCATCTCGCCGAAGGCCGTGCAGTGGCGCGTGCGCTGGCGCTGCACGCTCGGGAGCTTCGCGCTGCGTCTGACGCCACCGCCACGCGAGGGCAATCCGCTCGGCACGGGAAAGTGCCCAGGGACCGGCACGGCGCTCTCCGTCGATACCGGGGCGCTTCGGCTGGGGGTGCGGACCAAGGGGCCCTGGCGCGCGACCGTGGAGCAGCAGCTGACCGAGCCGCTCGCGCAGCCCGCCCTGCCGGCCATGAAGGCAAGAGGGGCGCGCGTGCTCGCCCGCGGGCGCTTCTACCCGATCGAGCGCCGCGGGCGCGGCAAGGTCGACCTCTACCGCCTCGCCGGCGGACGGCTCGCGCTGCGCTTCACACGATTCGCAACATCGGCGAACACGGACCTGTTCGTGTGGACCAGCAAGGCGCGACGGCCAAGGACGACGACGCAGGCGCTGCGCTCGCGTCATGACGAGATCACGCCACTGAAGTCAACCGTCGGCGAGCAGAACTACCTGCTTCCCAAGGGCACGGACGCCAAGTCCGTGCGCTCCATCGTGATCTGGTGCAAGCCGGTCCGGATCGCCTATACGGCGGCGACGTTGCGCTGACACGTCGCTCCTCGACATCTCGCCGGGTCTCGGCCGTCGTCCTCGCGCTCGCGGCGGCGCTCGCGGTCTCGGCGCCCGGCCTCCAGGCCGCGGCCCCCACTCCCGAGGTCCGAATCCCGTTTCCCGAGGACGACGGCAGCCTGACGCCCTACACCTTCCAGATCGGGTACCCGCTGGTAACGCTCGTGTACGACACGCTCATGTGGCGCGGTACAGACGGCACACCGCAGCCCTGGCTTGCTCGGTCGGTCCGGCGCGACCAAGCGGGAAAGCGCGTGACCATCAGGCTCCGCGGAAACGTCCGGTGGCACGACGGCAAGCCGCTCACGGCCAGGGACGTCGCCTTTACCTTCGGCTACTTCGCCAAGCACTTCCATCCCCGCTTCACGCCCCAGCTAGAGGCCGTGAAGCGAGCCAGGGCGCTAGACGCCAAGACGGTGCAGATCACCCTCCGTCACGCCTCGCCGGGCTTCGATGATCAGCCGCTCAGCGACCTCCCGATCCTGCCCGCACACCTGTGGAAGGATCTGCCGGCCGGCAGGCTCGCGCCGAAGGGCCTCCCGGTCGGTAGCGGGCCGTACCGGCTCGTGCGGCACCGCCGCGGCAAGAGCTATCGGTTTCGGGCGAACCGCGGCTACTTTCGCGGTCGGCCCAGGGTCGAGACCATCGACGTGCCGTTCATCAGCGACTTCGACGCGACCGTGCGCGCACTCGAGGACCGCCGCGTCGACATGATCCCGGTGACGCTTCCGGGGTCCGCGCAGGAGCGGCTCAGCGAATCGGTGTTCGACACCAAGGTCGGCTCCGGGTACACGGGGACGACCCTGATGTTCAACCTGAGGCGGCCACCGTTCAACAGGCGAGCGGCGCGCCGCGCCGTGGCGAGCGCCCTCGACCTGAAGCGAATCACTCGGGCCGCGAACCTCCGGGGCACCGCCGCGGTTGCAGCGGATCGCGGCTACCTGCACCCCCGGTCCGCCTGGGCGGGCTCCCCGGTGCAGCGGTTCGAGCGACGCCGTGCCCGGTCCGCGCTCGCCGCGCTCGACCTGCCGCAGATCCGTGTGATGGCGCCCAACAACGATCCGGTCGGGCTCGAGGCCGGTCGCCAAGTGGTCCTCGCGCTCGAGCGGGCCGGCGCAAACGCCATCCTGGAGAAGCTGCCCTCGGACCGGCTGGCCGCCGCGGTTGGCCAGGACGGCGCCTCACCGAAGTTCGAGGCTGCCATCTGGCCGTCTCCTGCACTAGCGTCCTTCGATCCTGACTTCCTGCGCGTGGTGTTCGGATCTCGGGGGGCGCCGATCAACTACTCCGGGTACAGGAGCGCGAGGTTCGATCGGCTCGCCGCGCGGGTCGCTGCCGCCAGGAGCCCCCGCGTTCGACGCCGAGACGCGAAGTCGGAGTCCCGCCTGCTTCAACGGGATACTCCGGCGGTCCCCCTCTTCTTCCGCCAGGGAACGTTCGCCTACCGCCCCCAGATCTATGACGGCTGGCTCTATGTCAAGGGCACGGGCATCCTCGACAAGCAATCGTTCCTGCCCAGCGCCGCGAAGGACTCGGCTCCGGGGGCAGCGCCCCGGCCTGCGGCGTCGAGGGAGGCGGAGGGCGGGATCGGCGTGCTGGGGATCATTGCACTCGGTCTCTTGGGCATCGCGCTGGCGGTCGTTGCATTCGGATTGGCCGCGCGACGGCGGCCGGCGAATGACTAAGCTGGCGCCGTCGTGAGCGACAAACGGGAAAGCCGCAGCTCCTGGTGGCCGCAGCTCAGCGCGGGCGCTTGGGCGCTGCTGGCCATCGTGGTGCTGCTGGCCGCTTACATCGGGCTCCTCGAGTACTCGCGTCCCCACGTCTCGGGCGATCGGCTCGAATACAGCCGGTTCGTCGACCTGGCCGAGCATGACAAGATCATCGACGCCCGGATCCTCGACAGCGACGCCTTCATCGTCGGCTCCTACAGGTCCCGCGGCGGCTCGGTCAAGAGCTACGCCACGCCTTACTTCAAAGCCGAGGCGCTGCGCGAGCGGATCACCGAGGTGCTGATCCCCAACAAGATCCCGACGATCGTCGACCAGCAGCGGGGCAAGACCGTCATCGGTCCGCTGTCGCTGCTGATCCCGGCGCTGATCCTCGTGATCGTGTTCGCGTACTTCATCCTCTCCTACCGGGGCGGCACGGGGCTGTTCGGCGTTCGCAGCGGTGCCCGGAAGATCGAGGGGGAGGAGGGTGGCGCCACCTTCGCGGATGTCGCCGGGCAGGACACTGCCGTGGCCGAGCTGCGCGAGGTGTCCGAGTTCCTCTCCAAGCCAGAGCGATTCGCGGCCGTCGGAGCCAAGGTTCCCAAGGGCATCTTGCTCTACGGCCCGCCGGGCTGCGGCAAGACGCTCGTGGCCCGCGCGCTCGCCGGCGACGCGGGCGCCTCGTTCTACTCCATCTCGGGCTCGGACTTTGTTGAGATGTACGTCGGCGTCGGGGCGTCGCGGGTGCGCGAGCTGTTCAAGGAGGCGCGCGAGAACTCGCCGGCGATCATCTTCATCGACGAGCTGGACTCGGTAGCGCACCGGCGCGGAGGCGAGTCGAGCGTGGCGCTGACCTCCAACGCCGAGCAGGAGCAGGCGCTCAATCAGATACTCGCCGAGATGGACGGCTTCTCGCCTACGGAGGGGATCATCCTCATCGGAGCGACGAACCGCCCCGACACGATCGACCCCGCGCTGCTGCGCCCGGGACGTTTCGACCGCTCCATCGGGCTCGAGCTGCCGGATCAGCAGGGCCGTCACGCGATCCTCTCGGTGCACGCCAGGAGCAAGCCACTCGGCGCCGACGCCGACCTCGAGGCGATCGCCGAGCGGGCCGTGGGGATGACGGGCGCCGACCTGGCCAGCGTGGTCAACGAGGCCGGTCTGCTCGCCGCGCGGGCCAATCAGACGGCGATCTCGCAGGCACACCTCCTCCAGGCGCTCGAGCGCGTGATGGAGGCACCAGAGCGCCAGCGCCGGCTGTCGATGCGCGACCGCAGCGTCGGCCGGCGCACGTTGGCCGAAGACCGGATGACATTTGCCGACGTCGCCGGCGTCGACGACGCGATCGAGGAGCTCGCCGAGGTGAGGGACTACCTCAGCGCCCCCGACCGCTTCGCGGCTATGGGCGCGCGGATACCGCGGGGCTACCTGCTGTCCGGCCCCCCGGGATGCGGCAAGACGCTGTTGGCGAGGGCGGTAGCGGGTGAGTCCAACGCCTCATTCATGTCGGCGTCCGGCACGGAGTTCGTCCAGGTCTTCGTGGGCGCCGGTGCCGCCCGCGTGCGCGACCTGTTCGCCGAGGCCCGGTCGATGGCCCCCGCCATCCTCTTCATAGATGAGATCGACGCCGTGGGCGGCACTCGTGGATCGATGCTCAACGATCACAGCGAGCGCCACCAGACCTTGAACCAGATCCTGGTGGAGCTCGACGGGTTCAGCCAGCGTGCCGGGGTGGTGGTGATAGCGGCGACCAACCGTCCCGACACCCTGGACCCCGCGCTCGTGCGCCCCGGGCGCTTCGATCGACAGGTCACCATCGAACTGCCCGACGTGGGCGCCCGTCGCGCCATTCTCGACGTCCACGTAAAGGGCAAGCACCTCGCCTCGGACGTCGATCTCGATGGGGTCGCGCGGCTCACCCGCGGCATGGCGGGCGCTGACCTGGCCAACGTGGTCAACGAGGCGGCGCTGCTCTCCGCGCGGCGCCGGCGCACCGAGATCACCATGCCGGTAGTAGAGGAGGCGATCGAGCGAGCGGGCTTGGGGATCGGCTCCTCGCGGCCGATGTCGGAAGAGGACCGGCGTTCTGTGGCCTACCACGAGGCCGGCCACGGCCTGGTCGCCATGGCACTCCCCGGGGGCCAAATCCTGCACAAGCTCTCGATCATCCCGCGCGGGCGTACGCTCGGCGCCGCCTGGCTTCCCGAGTCAGAGGATCGGCGCACGCTCTCACGTACGCTCCTGGTCGAGCGGATGGCCACCCTCCTCGGGGGCCGCACGGCGGAGCTGCTGGTCTTCGGCGAGCCGACCGACGGCGCCAGCAACGACCTCTCGCGCGTAGGCGACATCGCCCGCAGCATGGTCGCGCAACTGGGCATGAGCAAGGCGGTCGGCGCGATCAACTACGCCGATGAGACCGGCCCCGACGGTCGTCCCTCCTACTCAGAGGAGACCGCCCGGCTGATCGACTCCGAGGCCCGCGGCCTGGTGCAGGAGGCCGGCGAGATGGCCCACCGCGTCCTCTCGGGCTCACGCGAGGAGCTCGACCGGATCGCCGAGGCCCTGATCGAGCGCGAGACACTCACGTTGGAGGAAGTCGAGGAAGTCGCCAGGCACAACGGCGCCGCTTCTGGAGCCGTGGGGGACGGAGCGGGCGGCGCGACGGCGCGATCCTAGTGCTCGCCCCGGCCCCGCCAGAGTCACCCGCATTTCGCTCGCCGGTTGCCGAGCCTCGGTAGCCAGCGGTTGAGTACCGTCCGCCGCCATGGCACCACCGCCCGGACCTCCGCGGCGTCTCTTCCGCACCCAGCTCGCCGTGGGGCTGTTGGGAGTGCTGTCGATGCTCCCGCCCTACCTCGGACCGCCGCTGGGGCTCGAGCTCGACGTGGGCTCCGACATCGAAGTCGTGGACCACGTCCTGCCCGGCGCTGTCGCAGCGCTCTGCGCCGGACTGACGGCCCTGCGCTCCCGGCGCGGTGGAACCATCCCGGGCGGCGCCCTGAGCCTGGCGCTCCCCTCGGGAGCCTTCCTGGCCGGCTTGTGGCAGACTGCAACCCACGCGCCACTCCTAGCCGAAGCCGGGACAATCCAAGCCCCGTGGCGGGCGGTGCTGCTCCATGCCACGGCCGGCCCTGTGATCGCCCTATTGGCGCTCTGGCTCACCGTCCAGGCGTCGGCGGCGGCCGCCGCCTAGCCAACCTGCCGCTTGGGTGTTAAGCTCACCCCAGGTGAGGCGTCAGCGGGACGGCTCTTGTGTGCTTGGGGAGGTTTCGTCGATGCGATCAAGAGTGCGGTTGTTCCCGGTTCTACTGAGCGTTCTGTCGCTTGGACTTGTGAGTGTAAGTCTGGCGTGGGCCTGCAGCCCTCAGGGATATGGCTACGACGGTCCCCCCGCAGCTACCA
>JBBRYL010000016.1:0-48122 GCA_038237685.1 Solirubrobacterales bacterium
ACGAACTGCGGATCCTTGGACAGCTTCCACGTGTCCTGGCGATGGGGCTGAAGCCCAAACGCCTTCCAGATCCGATGCACCGCCGACTGGGTCACCCCGACCTGCGCGGCCATCGACCGCGTCGACCAATGCGTCGCGTCCTTGGGCGTGCTCTCCAGCGTCCTAGTGACGACCTCCTCGACCTGCGCGTCGGTGACCGTCCGCGGCTGCCCCGGCCGCGGCTCATCGAGCAGCCCGTCGAGCCGGTGCTCGCCAAAACGGTTGCGCCACTTGGTGACCATCGGCCGCGTCACCCCAAGCCGCCCAGCGATCTCGGTGTTCTTCAGGCCCTCTGCCGCGGCCAACACAATCCGCGACCGCACAGCCAGCGCCTGGGCGCTTGTCCGACGCCGCGTCCACGACTCCAACTGCTCACGCTCAGAATCGCTGAGCACAATCTCTACAGCAAAAGGATTAGGCATACACCAACCATGCCCACCTGCAAACGAATTAACGCATCAGGACACTAGGGCCTCAGGAGTCCAGTCGGGACTCCTCGAGGTCAAGGTCGTACTCCACGGTGCGGCGCACCTCGTCGGTGATCTGGCCGGCGTCGCGCAGCCGGCGCAGCGTCTGGCGCTCGGCGCCGAGCACCTCGTGCATGAACCGCCGGTAGGCCCGCGAGCGCTCCTCGTAGTCCTCGGCGCCGGTGCCGTCCTCATCGCTGCCATGCACGGCTGACTTGAACCGCCGCCGCCGGTACTCATACAGGTTGCGGACGCGGTCCGGCGTGCCCGGATAGACCCACTCCTCGCCGGCGATCTCGTCGATCTTGTCGATGGCCGCGAACGCGATCTCCAGGCGGGCGTTGAGCTCCTCGTCCACGTCCAGGCCGTCATCCTCGACATTGAGCGCGCGGATCACGCCCGGGAAGGTCAGCCCCTGGCCGACCAGCGTGGCAAGGATCACGCAAAACGCCAGGAAGATGACGAAGCTGCGATCGGGGAACGCGGCCCCGCCGTCGATCTGCAGTGGGATGGCCAGCGCGGCCGCCAGCGACACCGCGCCGCGCATGCTCGACCAGGCCACCAGCGCGGTCTCCTTGACCGGCTGATGTTCGTCCTCGCCGCTCAGCCTGCCGCGGATGCGCCGCGGCACGTAGGAGAAGCCGAACACCCACACCATCCGCACGACGATGACCGTCACGCTGATCAGCGCGCCATATCCGGCCAGCTCGGCGGCCGAGCGGCCGGTCAGGCTGTCGATCACGCTGGGCAGCTGTAGCCCCACCAGAACGAACAGCAGTGCGTTGAGCAGGAACTGCAGCAGCTCCCAGATCGCGTTCAGCTCGAGTCGCGTGGTGTGGGTGGTGAGCTCGGACGCCTGCCAGCCCAGCCATACGCCGACGGTCACAGCCGCCAGCACCCCCGACACGCCGAGCTGCTCGGCGGGCAGATAGGCGGCGTACGCGGTCAGCAGCGAGATCGTGATCTCGGTGAGCGCGTCCTCGGTGCGCCGGCGCACCGCCGCGATCGCGATGCCGACCGCCACGCCGATCGCGATGCCGCCAACGCCCGTCAGGATGAACTCCGGACCCGCCTGCACCAGCGAGAAGCTTCCGGTGGTCACGGCCGCCACGGCGAACTTGTAGGCGACCAGCGCGGTCCAGTCGTTGGTCAGGTTCTCGCCCTGGACGATGGTCACCACCCGTCGCGGCACACCGAGCCGGCGCAGGATCTCCGTCGGGGCCACGGCATCGGCGGGCGAGACCACCGCCCCTAGCACGAAGGCGACCCCCCACTGCAGCCCGAGCACCTCGTGGCCGATCGCGGCCACCGCCAGCATGGTGGCCGCCACCAGGCCGATCGCCAGCCCGCCGATCGGCCTGACGTGGTTGCGCAGCTCGCGCAGGTTCGCGAAGAACGCGGCGCTGTAGAGCAGCGGCGGCAGGAAGATCAGCAGGACCAGGTTCGGGTCCAGCGCCACGTTCGGCACACCGGGGAGAAAGGCAAAGCCCAGGCCGCCGAGCACCAACAAGATGGGATAGGGAACCCGGACGAGGCGGGCGACCACCGCCAGGCCCGCCACCGCCACCAGCAATCCGAACAGCAGAGGCTCTGTGTGCTCCACGTCTAGCTGTGGGAGTCGGCGCCGGCCACGGGGCCGGGAAGGCTAGAGACGGGCTTCGATCAGGCCGAGGTGGCCTGCGTGAGCTGCGCAAGCGAGCGGCGCAGCAGGCGCGACACGTGCATCTGGGAGATGCCGATGCGGTTGGCGATCTCGGTCTGGGTGAGGTCTTCACCGAAGCGCAGGCGCAGGATCTCCCGCTCGCGCGGAGGCAGCGCGCGTACGGCCGGCGCCACGGTGGGTCGCCACTCGGCAAGCCCGAAGTTCGGGTCCTCGCCACCCAGGGTCTGTACGAGCGTGTGGTCGCCTCCGTCGTCCGCGCCGCCCGGCTGGGGCGAGTCGAGGCTCATCGGCGAGTACGCGCTCGCGGCGTCCATCGCCTCGAGCACCTCCTCGAGCTCCAGGCCGGTGAACTTGGCGACATCGCGCGGGCGCGGCGAGCGCCCAAGCTCGGTGGCCAGGTGATCGACGACGTCACCGACGCTCATCGCGCGCTCCTGCAGGTCGCGCGGAACGCGCATCGACCAGCCCTTGTCGCGGAAGTGGCGCTTGAGCTCACCCGTGATCGTGGGCACCGCGAAGCGCGCGAACGGCCCGGCCGAAGGGTCGTAGCGGTCCACGGCCTTGATCAGGCCAAGGCACGCGACCTGCACGAGGTCGTCGAGCGACTCGCCGGAGTGGCGGTAGCGCGATGCCAGGCGCCGCGCGAGCGCCATGTGATCTTCGATGAGCTGCTCGCGGGTGGGGCGCTCGGGTGCCGAAGATCTCGAACCGGGACGAAGCTCGTATCGCTGTGCGGTGTCCGCCTCGGCGGCGACGTGCAATGACATCCAACGTGAGTATCCCACCCGTGCTTCGCACTAATCGTCACGAGCCCGAAGGGACCGACAAACGGGGGGTGTGAACACGTGTCAGGCCGAGTAAGGCGGCCACGTATGGGCCAGCTCGCCGCCCATCGCGCGCTTCAAGTTCACATAACGCACATTATGAGGCGTTGAAGCAGGCCGGTGGAGGTTGCTCATCACGTCAACCCCTCCTCGATCCCGTCGACCACCAGTGCGAGCGCTCGTTCGAACTGCTCTTGGGGAGAGCGCGCGGTGTGGGCTGCGTGAGCGCGCGCCATCTCCGGCAGCTCCGCAAGGTCCGCTTGCTCGACGACTCGCGCCAGCGCCGGGTCTTCACGCAGCGTGACCACGTGCAACGCATGGCCCATCGTCCACTCGTGGACGATGCTCAGCGCGGTCCAGGCGTCCCGTGGTGTCACGCCGAGCGCCCGGACGGCCCTTGCGGACTGCTCGCCGCGTCGCATCTGGTTGGGACCTGGCGGTGGCCTGTGGCCGAAGGCGTGCAGCATCCAGGGATGAGCCACATAGGTCTCGAAGGCGCGCGTTGCCACCAGGTGCAGGAGCTCTCGGCCGGAGTCGGGAAGCGGCTCCGGCACCAGCATCTCGGCGCTCACCCGATCGAACATCAGCGCGATCAGACCGTGCTTGGACGGCACGTGTGAGTACAGGCTCATCGGTCGCCGGCCGATCCGATCCGCCACGCGGCGCACCGACACAGCGCCTAGCCCCTCCTCGTCGGCGATGGCCAGGGCCGCGTCGATGATCGCTGTACGCAGTGGCGGGTCTGAGTCGCCCTCCCACTCGAGCGCCTCGGCGCGATTGGGCATCGGTCAAGCCTACCGTGCCGTACGCTATACGGCGTTGCCGATACGTTGTACGGCATGAACCGCTCCGACACCTCCGACCCATTCGCCGGCGCGTCGATAACCGCGCTCGGTCTGGCCGCGGCGCGATCAGTGGAGAGCACTCGGCAGGACCGGCTGATCGACGACCCGTTCGCTCGGACCCTGTTCGAGGCCACCGGCGACCGTCTGACAATGCGCCACGAGTGGCCGCGCGACGATGATGAGGTGACGGACACCGAGGCCCTGCATCTGCACGGCTCGCGCTATATCGGGCTGCGCACGCGCTTCTACGACGATCGCATCGTGGCCGCGGCGGCCACCGGCATCCGCCAGGTGGTGCTCCTCGGCGCCGGACTGGACGCCCGGGCCCTGCGGCTGGCGCTCCCAGCGGACCTGGTCTTCTACGAGGTCGACCACGCCAGCGTGCTGGAGTTCAAACAGCGCCACCTCGCAGATGCCGGGCAGCGCCCGCGATGTGCCGCGACCCATGTAGGCACGGACCTCTCGACCGGCGCATTGGCCGCGCTCGAGCGCGCGGGCTTTGACTCGAGGCCGCCGACCGCGTGGATTGCAGAGGGGCTGCTCCCCTATCTCGAACCGACCGCCCAGCAGGGCCTGCTTGACGATGTGGACCGGCTCTCGGCCCGCGGGAGCTCGCTGGCCTTCGACCACATCGCCGGGGGCGACGTGGCTGGGCTGAGCGCCCGATCGGGGATCGACATGGAACTGCTGCTCAAGACGACCGACGCGACGAACGAGCCGGGCGGGCACCTCGCGGCTCGCGACTGGACCGTCCAGACGTGCTCCGCCGAGGAGATCGCCGAACGCTACGGGAGGGACCTGGCCGATCCGTTCGCTCGCTCGAGCGACACCGAGCACTCATCGCCGCCGTGGCTGAAGACCGTGTTTACCTCAGCGCACAACCGCTCAGACCGCTCTGAGCAGGTACTTCGAGAACACCCCGTCGTCTGAGTGCTCCGCGCGGGCGATCTCGAAGCCGCTTCGTCGCATCATCGGCTCGAGCAGCCAGGTGAACGTCGAGTACTCGTCGCGAACGTGCTCCTCGAGCTCCGCGCGGGTCCATTCGGCTTCCACCGTCTCGCCGCCCGTCGCGCACCATGCCTCGATCCGGTCCTCGGCATGCGACGGCGCGAAGTCATAGACCACGTCCCACAGCCGTACGATCCCGCCCGGGCAGATCATCCGGCGCAGACGATCGAAGGCGACGGCCTTCCAGAAGTCGGGAAGGTGATGCAGCGCATACCGCGAGTAGATGAGGTCGGCCGGGCTTCCGGTGTGCTCGTAGGTGAGAAACCCCGCCCGGACCATCTCGATGTTGGTCAAGCACAGGGCCTCGGCCTTGCCCGCGAGCTCGCCCAGCATGAGCGGCGAGACGTCCACGGCGATCACCTGGGCACACACCGGAGCGACAGCGACGCTGAACTGCCCGGTGCCCGCCCCGAACTCCACGACAAGCGAATCGCTGGTCAGACCGAAATCCGAGAGCAGCGCGACCTCGCTTGCGGCGCTCGCGTCCTCTTTCACGTCGTAGCGCGCGACATGGTCCGCGTCGAGGTTCTCCCTGCCGGCGTAGTCCAGCTCGTCGATGAACCATGTGGGCGTGTCGGGGTCCCGTGACTCCAGGATTCCCGTCGCGCTCAGCGGTCGGCGCTGCAGACCTTCCGCGTCGAAGTTGGCGGGATCGAGCCACGCCTCGAAGGCCGCTCGCCTCCGCGGCCACTCGCGGTCAAGCAGCGCGTACCACGCGGTGTCGCGGTTCGCGCCCTTGACGATCATGTGCTGGCGAAAGACGCCTTCGAAGGTGAACCCAAACCGTCCGGCTGCGCGGCGCGAGCGGGCGTTTGAGGCGTTGCACTTCCATTCGAGGCGTCGGTTGCCGAGGTCGTCGAAGGCGTGGCGGGCCAGTAGGTAGATCGCCTCGGTGGCCTGCGGCGTGCGCTGCAGCGCCCTCCCGAACCAGATGTGACCGATCTCGATGCAGCGGTGCTCGAGCGCGATGCGCAGGAAGGACACCATGCCGCCCGCCTGCCCGGTGGCCACGTCGACGACGGCGAAGAACAGCGGATCCTTCGAGGACGAACATTCGGCCAGCCAGGACCGCATCTCTTCGACTTCGGCGAACGGCCCATACGGCAGGTAGCGCCACAGCTCGGGGTCGACACCCGGGCCGTGCGACGCGTCGAAGAGTTCCTGGCCATGACGCTCGGCGTGCAGCCGCTCCAGGCGGACCCGGGTCCCTTGCAAAACGGTTCGCACGTGGCATCGAGCGTACGCCGATGCCGTGTGGAAAGCTGGCCCGATGAACGGATCCGAGGTCGGCCGGATCGCCGGACTTTGGCGCTATCCGGTGAAATCGATGGCGGCGCAGTCGCTGGACGCCGTCGACATCTCCTGGCACGGCGTGGCCGGCGACCGGCGTTACGCATTCGTGCGTGAAGGACTCGAGCGCAGCGGCTTTCCGTGGCTCACCATCCGCGAGCGCTCCGACCTGGGCAGCTACGAACCGTTTCTTGGGGATCCCAGCCGCCCCGATGACTCAGAGGTGGTCGTGCGCACGCCGGCAGGAGACCAGCTGGATGTCGTGGATCCGACGCTGGCCAGGGAGCTCGGTCACGGCGCCCACGTGATCAAGCAGGGCCGGGGTGTCTTTGACGCCTCCCCCCTCTCGCTGATCACCACCCAGACGATCGCCGCACTCGGCGACCTGATCGACAAGCGGCTCGACGTGCGGCGCTTCCGGCCCAACCTCGTGGTCGACGCTGCCGGTAGCGAGCCCTACCGCGAAGACGAGTGGGTTGGCTCGGTGCTGAGCATCGGCGGCATGTCGATGCGCGTGGACCGGCGCGACGAGCGCTGCGTGATCGTCACCGTGGATCCCGCCAGCAGCGAGCGCGATCCGGCGGTGCTACGGGTGATCGCTCAGCGGCGCGAAGCGTGCCTCGGCGTCTATGGCACGACCGTGGCCCCCGGGCGGGTGGCCGTCGGGGATCCCGTGCTCCTCAGTCCGCCGGACGCGTAGCCCGCACCACCCAGTAGATGAAGGCGGCCTGCAGCGGCAGGCGGGCCCACAGCGTCCATGTGGGGATGTCGGGCAGCCCCTTGATGTCCTCGGGGTTCAGCGCCATGTGCACGTTGGCGGGGAACACCGCCACCAGCAGCGCGATCAGCCACCAGCGTGCATACGGGTGCAGCTGCGGGAACAGCGCGGCGATGGCTCCCGCGACCTCCACGGCTCCGCTTAGGTAGACCAGCTCGCGGTGCGCCGGCAGGAACGGCGGCATGATGGCCTCATACGTCCCCGGGCGCACGAAGTGCAGCGTGCCCGTGAAGGTGAACACCAGCGCAAGCAGGCGGGCCGAGGTGCGGGTCGTGATGGTGGGTGCCGTGGCCATGAGGCGGCCATGCTAAACCAGCACCATGCCCACTTCTGACTCCCCCGTCCTGCTAATCACCGGCGCCAGCAGCGGCATCGGCGCTGCTGGCGCCCGCGCGGCCGCCGCCGAGGGCTGGCGGCTCGTGCTGGCCGCCCGCTCCAAGGACAAGATCGACGCCCTGGCCGAGGAGCTCGGCGGTACCGACGCCGCCCTCGCCGTGAGCTGCGACGTGACCGAATGGGACCAGCAGCAGGCCGCCGTGACGGCGGCGGTCGACCAGTTCGGCCGCCTCGACGCGTTCTTCGCCAACGCCGGCTTCGGCGCCGGCCGCGGGTTCGAGGAGGAGACGCCCGAGCATTGGCGCGCGATGATCGACACCAACGTCTACGGCTGTGCCCTGTCGATCCGCGCCGCGCTCGGCCAGTTCCGCAAGCAGGGCTCGGGCCACATGCTCGTGACCGGCTCCGCCGCCGGGCGCGTGGTCATGCCCGGCTCGGTCTATTCGGCCACGAAGTGGGCCGTGCACGCCCTCGGCGACGCCCTGCGCCAGGAGGTCTCCGACTCAAAGATCAAGTCGACCATCATCGCCCCCGGCATGGTGGCCACGCCATTCTTCGAGAACGAGCCCGAGCACGCGTTACAGGCCGAGGACGTCGGCCGCGCCGTCGTGTACGCGCTGAGCCAGCCCGAGGGCGTCGACATCAACGAGGTACTGATCCGCCCGAACTGAGGCCTAGCCTGTAGACGTGGCGCGCACCATCGCTCACATCGACATGGACGCGTTCTATGTGAGCGTCGAGCTGCAGAGCCATCCCGAGCTGCGCGGGCTTCCTGTGGTGGTCTCGGGCACTGGCCCGCGGGCGGTCGTGACCACCGCCAGCTACGAGGCGCGCAAGTTCGGTGTGGGCTCGGCCATCCCCGCTTCGCGGGCGCGCCGGCTGTGTCCCGACGCGGTGTTCCTGCCGCCGGACTTCCTGGCCTACCGCGCTCGCTCGCGCGACGTGATGGACGTGTTGCGTGAGCAGGTTGACGTGCTCGAGGTCGTGGGTCTCGACGAGGCCTACATGGATCTGTCGGAGTTCGAGCGCCCGCGCGCGGCGGGACGCCGGATCAAGGCGGCGGTCACCGAGCGGACTGGCCTGGCCTGTTCGCTAGGCATCGGCCCGAACAAGCTGGTGGCCAAGGTGGCCTCGGACGCCTACAAGCCCGACGGCTTTCTGATGCTCTCAGCCGCTGAGGCATGCGCACGTTTCGCCGGGCATTCGCCCCGGCTGGTGCCCGGCATCGGGCCCAAGACCGTCGAACGGCTCGCGGCCCGCGGCATCACGACGCTTGCTCAGCTTGGAGGGCTTCCCGACCAGCGGCTCGCGGAGTGGTTCGGCGACCGCCTGGGCCCTCATATGGGTCGCCTCGCCCGGTTCGAGGACGAGCGGGTGCTCGACACCGACCGCGTGCGCAAGTCGGAGTCCAAGGAGACCACCTTCGATCGAGACCTGGTCGGCCTGTCCGCGCTCGAGCCCGAGCTCGAACGCCTGGCCATGGGCCTGGCGGCGGACCTGACCGAGCACGGCCGCAGCGGCCGCACCGTGGGGATCAAGGTGCGCCTCGACGACTTCTCCACCCACACGCGGGCCCGCACCCTCCCGGCGCCGGTGAGTGACGTCGAGGCGATCTTGTCGGTCGCGCGTGACCTGCTGCGCATGCTTGACCCGCCCCGCCCGGTGCGTCTGCTCGGGGTCCGGGTGGCCGGCATGGAAGGGACCGCTGGGCCCGTAGCGGTAGGTGACGCGGCCCAGCTCGACCTCGGCGTATAGAGACGCGCCGAGGTCGAGCATGCGGCTACTTGTTCGACCAGACCGTGCCGATGGACGGGAAGCCCAGCCGCGCCTTGGTGGCCGCCGTCAGGTCCCACTCGCGACCGCCGACGTAGGGTCCGCGGTCGACGACCGGAACCGTGACCGAACGGCCGTGGTAGCGGAACTTCACCTTGGTGCCACACGGCAGGTGCTTGTTGGCAACGCCGAGGGTGCCGGCGCTCAATCTGCCGCCGCAGCCCAGCTTGTTGCCATAGAGGCCGGGGCCGTACCAGGAAGCCCTGCTGGCCCGGTAGGAGTACAGGCGCCATGAGCGGGATGTGGCCGCGCCGGTCGACCGGTCGCCACCGAAGCGCACCCGCAGCCGGTAGGTACCCGGCTTGCGCGGCCTCCAGGAGCCACTAAAGCGACCGCGAGCGCTGCTGCGCGCGTGGTCGACGGTCTTCCAGCCCTTTCGGGTTCTGACCTGGATTGCCGCCCTGTGGCCCGCTCCCGGGAGCAGCTTGCCGCGCACCTTGGCGGTGCGGCCGCTCAGCACGTGGCGGGTCGAGCTGCCGTTGATGGCGGCGAACACGGTCACGCGCCTGGGAGCGGACGCCGCGCCGGTGTCCGAGACCGCCCGATAGGAGCCCGTGCGGCGTGCGGTGACCGCGAACCGGTAGACGCCGTTGGCGCCTGTGCGCGCGCTGGCCACGGGGCGAAACGTCGCCCCGCGCTCGGCGTGCTCGAGGCGCACCGTGTGCCCGGCCTGGCCCGGGGCGACGCGGCCCGCGAGCTTGAACGGGCTGCCGTAACGCACGTGCTGCTTGGCAGGCGAGGACGCGATGGTCACGTCGCCCTCCGGCGCGGCGGCGACTGGTGAGACCGGCGCCACGAGGACGCCTGTGGTGGTGAACGCGGCGAGGGCGGCAACGGCCAGCCCGCGCCCGCGCACGGTGGATCGCTTTGACATACAGACCTTTCCCGGCGGCGCCTACGGGGTTAGCTGCAAAATCGGTGCCGGCCCGACCAACGATCGAGCTGCGCTCCGATTCCAAGGGCTCGCGACGAGACAGGGCTCGCCGCTACGTGCCGCTGTGCGCCCGGCGCACAGCGGCCGATTCGCCCGGGCCACCAGGATGGTGGCGGTGGTTCCCCCGTCCCCCGCTCCACTTTGGACCAGGGGCTCGGCAACACCGAATCGAACAACCGTTTGGACGGTAGGGCCGTCGGCCGGGGCCACCGTGAGGCTCGTCACAGTGCACACGAAAGTGCAAATGCCCCGCTACGGCGCTACCTTGGCGGTCCCCCACGCCGAAGGAGCCCATGGCAGCAGGAGATCGACTTACCGGCCTCGACGCATCGTTTCTGCACCTCGAGGACGAGGCCGCGCACATGCACGTGGCCTCGGTAATGATCTTCGAAGGCGAGCCGCCCCCGTACGAGGATCTGATCGCCTCGATCGAGGGCCGGCTGCACCTCGTGCCGCGCTACCGCCAGCGTCTGGCGTTCGTCCCGCTCGGCCAGGGCCGGCCGCGCTGGGTGGACGACCCACATCTGAACATGCGCTACCACGTACGTTGCACCGCGCTCCCGGCGCCCGGGACCGAGGACCAGCTGCGAGCACTCGCAGGCCGGGTGTTCGCCCAGCAGCTCGATCGCGACAAGCCGCTGTGGGAGATCTGGGTGGCAGAGGGCCTGGAGGGGGGTCGGTTCGCGGTGCTCTCCAAGACCCACCACGCGCTGGTCGACGGCGTGTCGGGGGTCGACATCTTCAGCGTGCTCTTCGACACCTCCCCCGATCCCGCGCCCACCGATCCCGGCCGCCGCTGGCTGCCCGGGCCGGCCCCGTCGCAGGCCCAGCTGCTCGGCGAGGCGCTGGTGGAGCGGGCCACGATGCCGGGCGAGCTGGTGCGCTCGGTGCGCGCGCTGCTGCGCGGTCCGCGCCAGATCGCCAACGGCGCGGTGCAGGCCGCCGCCGGCGTCGGCGCGATGGCGTGGGCCGGCATGAAGCCGGCTCCCCAGACCCCCTACAACCGCCAGATCGGCCCGCACCGCCGGTTTACCTGGGTGCGCACCGACCTCGCCGACGTCAAGGCGATCAAGACCGAGCTCGGCGGCACCGTCAACGACGTGGTGCTCTCGACCGTTGCCGGCGCGCTCGGCCGCCACCTGCGGCGACGGGGCCAGAGCACCGAGGGGCTCGAGCTCAAGGCGATGGTGCCGGTCAGCGTGCGCGGCGACGCCGAGCGTGGTCAGCTCGGCAACAAGGTGGCCGCGATGATGGCCCCCCTGCCGGTGTGGTGTACCGACCCTGTGGAGCGGCTCGCGCTCGTGCGCGACTCCCTGGCCGACCTCAAGCAGGGCGGGCAGGCCGTTGGCGCGCAGGTGCTCACCGAGCTCACCGGCTATGCGCCGCCGACCGTGATGGCCCAGGCCTCGCGGCTGGTCAACCGCCAGCGGATGTTCAACCTGGTGATCACCAACGTGCCCGGGCCGCAGTTCTCGCTCTACCTGATGGGCCGCAAGGCGCTCGACCCGTTCCCGATGGTGCCGCTGGCCAAGAATCAGGGGCTCGGGGTGGCGATCATGAGCTATGACGGGCGGATGAACTTCGGCCTCGTCGGCGACTACGAGGTCCTACACGACCTGGACGAACTGGCCGTGGATCTGCACGACTCGCTCGCGGAGCTGGCCGAGGCCGCCGGGATCGAACTCTCGACGTCGGCTCCCGCTCCGGCGGCGGTAGTAGCCTCATAGGGGTGCGCGAAAAGGTCATAGAGAACGCTCGCAGCCTGGGCCTCGACGTCGATGTTCGACGGTTGGAGGAGTCGACCGCGACGGCGCAGGAGGCGGCCGCGGCGGTGGGCTGCGACACCGCTCAGATCGCCAAGTCGTTGGTGTTCATCGGAGACGGCGACCCGGCGGTCTGTATCGCCTCTGGCGCGCACCGCGTGGACCTCGACCTGCTGGCCGACGCCCTCGACGTCGCCGAGGTCCGCCAGGCCTCGGCGGACGAGGTGCGGGCCGCCACCGGCTACTGCGTCGGCGGCGTGCCCCCGTTTGGCCACGATCTGCCCGTGGTGCTCGACGAGGCGCTGCTGGCCTACGAGAGCGTGTGGGCGGCCGGCGGCGACGGTCACAGCCTGTTCTCGGTGGATCCGAGGCGGTTGGCCAACTCCACCTCTGCACGCATCGCCCGCGTCGCCTGACAGCCTAGACTCAGGCCATGAGCACGCGCCCGGAGCCGCTGCGCGCCGCGCTCGCGCAGATCAACTGCACAGTCGGTGACATCGCCGGCAACGCCGCGAAGATCGGCGACTTCACCGCAAACGCGCGCGACGCGGGCGCTCAGCTCGTCGTCTTCCCCGAGCTGTGCCTGACCGGGTACCCGCCCGAGGATCTGCTGCTGCGGGCCTCCTTCCTCACCGACGCCGGCCGCGCGCTCGAGGAGCTCGCCGCGGCCACCCACGGCATCGTCGCGCTCGTCGGGTTCCCTGAGGCCTCCGACGACGTCTACAACGCCGCCGCGGTGCTTGCGGACGGACGCGTGGCGGGCATCTACCGCAAGATGAACCTGCCCAACTACGGCGTGTTCGACGAGCAGCGCTACTTCCAGTCGGGCGCCGCCCCGGCCACCATCCAGCTCGACGGCGTGACCGTCGGGCTCACCGTCTGCGAGGACATCTGGGAGCCTGGCCCTCCGGCCACCACCGAGGCCCTCGCGGGGGCTCAGGTGATCGTGAACCTGTCGGCCTCGCCCTACCACGTGCACAAGGGCGCGGAGCGCGAGCGGATGCTCATCCAGCGCGCCCGCGACAATCAGGCCGCGGTGTTGTTCTGCAACGCGGTCGGCGGCCAGGACGAGCTGGTGTTCGACGGGCACAGCCTGGCCATCGACCAGGACGGCGCCATCATCGCGCGCGGCCCCCAGTTCGAGGAGTCGCTGGTGCTCTGCTCGATCGATCCGGGCGCCGCGGGTGCCGCTCGCCTGCGCGACACGCGCAGGCGGCGTGCCGTGCGCCAGGCACGCCAGCGCGGCTATCTCGACGACGTCGCGCGGCTGGGCCAGATCTCGACGGGCGCCCAGGCTTGCGACACCGAGGTCGGCGGGAGTGTGTCCGACGTGCTTGGTCCCGAGGAAGAGGTCTATGGCGCACTACGCACGGGGCTGCGCGACTACGCCGACAAGAACGGCTTCGAGCGCGTGGTCTTCGGGCTGTCGGGCGGCGTCGACTCGGCGCTCGTGGCCATGCTCGCCGTCGATGCCCTCGGCCCCGACCGCGTCACGTGTGTGGTGATGCCTTCGACCTACTCCACCGGCGCGACGCAGTCCGACGCCAGGACGATCGCGGCCAACCTCGGAATGGACATCGTGGAGATCGCGATCGAGCCGGCGATGCAGACCTTCGAGGCCCTGCTGGCCGATTCGTTCGCCGGCTCAGAGCCCGACATCGCCGAGGAGAACCTGCAGGCGCGCATCCGCGGCAACCTCGTCATGGCGCTCTCCAACAAGTTCGGCTGGCTGGTGCTCACAACCGGCAACAAGTCGGAGCTGTCGGTGGGCTACGCGACGCTCTACGGCGACATGGCCGGGGGGTTCGCCGTCCTCAAGGACGTGTTCAAGCTGTGGGTCTACCGGCTCGTGGCGTGGCGCAACGAGGTAGCCGGGCACGAGCTGGTGCCAGCATCGGTGATCGAGCGCCCACCGTCGGCGGAGCTGCGCCACGAGCAGCGCGACGATGACTCGCTGCCGCCGTACGAGATCCTCGACGCGATTCTTGCCGGCTACGTCGAACGCGATCTCGACGCGCCGCAGCTGGTCGCGCTCGGCCATGCCGAGGAGGACGTCGAGGCCACCATCCGCATGGTCGACCGCGCGGAGTACAAGCGGCGCCAAGCCCCCCCCGGCATCAGGATCTCGTCGAAGGCGTTCGGGCGCGACCGGCGCCTGCCGATCACCAACCGCTACGCGTCTAGGACGGTTCCGGCCGGACCGCCATCGTGACCCTCGAGGTCGCGCACAGCCGTCCCTGATCGTCGCTGAAGTCGACGTCCCATATCCAGCTGGTCCTGCCCCGGTGGCGCCGGCGGCCCTCGGCGTGCACCGTGCCCTCGCTCACCGGGCGGAGAAAGCTCGTGTTGTTGGACTGGCCCATCGCGATGTTGCCGTCGGGGCTCACGTGGGTCCACGTGGCCATCGAGGCCAGGGTCTCAGCCATGGCGGCATAGACGCCTCCGTGAACGATCCCCATGGGCTGGCGAACGCGATCCTCGACCGTGAAGCGCCCGCGGGCGCGGTCCTCGCCCATCTCGATCATCTCGAAGCCGAGGGTGTCGTCCAGACGGCCCTTCGGCAGGCTGTGGAGGTCTGACTCGCCGATCACCCCTCGCAGGCTATCTTTCCCGGTCAATGGCAACTTTCGACCAGCTCTCGGCCGAGCAGAGAGCGATCATCGAGCTCGTCCTGAAACAGGGGCAGAGCTACGAAGAGCTCGGCACGATGCTCGGCCTGCCGACGTCCCGGGTCCGCGAGCTGGCCAGGGAGTCACTGGTCAAGCTCTCCCCAAGGAGCGCCGCGGCAGTCGACGACGACTGGCGCGGCCAGCTGGCCGACTACCTGCTCAACCAGCAGTCCGGTCCCGAGGGCACGGCTACCAAGGGCCATCTGCGCCGGTCCGAAGGGGCGCGCGGCTGGGCTCGCTCCGTACTCGACTCGCTCGAGCAGTTCTACGGCAGCACCAACATCCCGACGATCCCCGAAGGCGAGCCCGCCGCCGCGCCGCGGCGCGAGCGCAAGCCGCGCCGCGAGAAGCCGCCCAAGCGGGAAAGGCCGGACAAGCCCGAGAAGGACGAGCCCAGGCAAGCCGCGCCCGCGGCCGCGGGCGATGCGATCAGGCGCCGCCGGCTGATGGGTGCCGGTGCCGCGGTGGTCGTGCTGTTGCTGGTGGTGCTTGTGTGGCCGTTGCACCTGCTCACCGGCTCCGACAGCAAGTCCGATGCCGCCAAGCCCAAGACGGCGGCCACCCCCAAGACCCAGATTCTCGGCCAGCTCGTGCTCAAGCCGGTGGGATCCGCCAACTCTAAGGCCGCGGGCGTCGCCGTCATCGCCCAGCGCGGCACCAAGCGCCAGCTGATCGTGCAGGCGCAGCTCACGCCCACGAAGCCCCGCCAGGCCTATGAGGTATGGCTCTACAACAGCCAGTCAGACGCCAGGTCGATGGGCGCTCAGGTCACAAACGCGAAGGGCACCCTGCAGGGCGCCGCCGCCCTGCCGTCGGACTTCAGCAAGTACAAGTTCATCGACCTGTCGCTGGAGACGGTCGACCGCAACGCCAAGCACTCGGGCAACTCGGTGTTGCGGGGCGCGCTCGCTGACCTGCAGGCGCCGTCGGCCACCCAGCAGGGCACGACCACCCCACCGCAGACGCCCACGCCTGGCCAGTAGCTACCAGCCCGCCGCAAGCCGCTCCAAGCCGCTGAGCGCGGCCTCGAGCTGCTTGCGGGTGGCCACGCGCACCTGCAGGCCTCCGAACCGTGAGAAGCCACGCAGCGTCAGCCGGGCGGTGATCGTGACACGCGTCGCGCCTCCGGGCTCGGGCTCGAGCTCGAGCTCCCACTCAGAGGCGGAGAGGATCCGCTCGAACGGCGACTCGGCGACCTCGTGGCGCCAGCTACGCCGCCGCGGGTGGTCGGACTGGAGCAGCGTGTAGTCAGCGCGCAGTGCGCGGCCTTTCTTGGACGTGAGCACCGCGGTCCAGGCGTCGCGGTAGGCATCCTCGACCCGCTCCACCCCGGGCCACCAGCCCGGCAGCTGCTCGGGGTCGGCCACAGCGGTCCAGACCCGCTCGGGCAGCGCGTCGATCGAGCGGGAGCGACTCACGACCGGCATCGGCTACTCCGAGTCGTAGGCGACGAGGCTCTCGACGCCGTACCCACCGAGCCGCTCACGGCCCGAGAGGTACGACAACTCCACTAGGAACGAGCAGCCGGCCACGCGCCCACCGGCACGCTCGACCAGCTCGCAGAGCGCTCCGGCCGTGCCGCCGGTGGCGAGCAAATCGTCGTGCACGAGTACGTTCGCGCCCGCGGGCAGGGCGTCGGCGTGGACCTCGAGGGTGTCGGTGCCGTACTCGAGCTCGTACTCCACGGCCACGGTCTCGCGCGGCAGCTTGCCGGACTTGCGTGCCAGCACGAAGCCGCAGCCGGCGGCGGTGGCCACCGCGCCTCCCAGCACGAATCCGCGCGCCTCGGCCGACATCACGTGGTCTGCCCCCACGCGGCGAGCATGGTCGGCCACCGCGTCGGCAGCGCTTCGCAGCGCCGCCGCATCGGTGAACAGCGGTGTCACGTCCTTAAACAGGATCCCGGGCTTGGGAAAGTCCGGGACGTCCCGGATGTGGGCCGCCAGGTCCACCCCGGTCATTTCGCGATTTTGCGCAGGTCTCGTATGAGAAGCAGATGCTTCAGATACGAGGCGGTCGCGGCCAGGTTCTCGAGTGCCTGCGCCGCCTCCTTGCGCCGCTCGACGTTGCGGGAGCGCAGTGCCGGCGCCAGGATCTGCTCCAGCAGCGCGGCCTCGCGGTCGGCCGAGGTGCGAAACACGCGCAGATTGCGCCCGCCGACCCCGTAGCGCTTGAGCTCGGTCACGGCCCGCACGATCTCGCGCTCGGTCTCGTCGTAGAGCTTCTCGCCGCCTGTGCCCCCTCGTGGGGTGTCGTGCTTGTCGGCCCGGATCACGCCGTACTCCTCGAGCTCCTTGACCAGGGCGGCATCCGCGCCGGTGTCCTCGAGCACCTCTTCGAGCTTGTACAACGAGCCACCGGAGCGCACCGCGACCGTGGCCCGCCTCAATGCCCGCGGATCGGGGCTCGACTGCTCGGTCTCGACCCGTTCCTCCTCGGCCCGCCCGGACGCCAGCTCCTGCCGGATAACGCGCAACGGCAGGAACTCGTCGCGCTGGAGACGCAGGATCGTGCGCAGCCGGACCACGTCGGTTGGCGCGAACAGCCGGTAGCCCCCCGGGGTACGGCGCGGGGTCAGCAGCTTCTGGTCCTCGAGATAGCGGATCTTTGAGATCGAGATGTCGGGGAACTCGCGTTCCAGTGCCTTGCAGACCGCGCCGATGGTCAGGTTCTTGCCCGCCGGTGCGGCGGTGTCGAGCTCTGGAGGAGTGCTCATCGCTTGAGGTAGGTCAGCTTGTATTTGCCGACCTGCAGCTCGTCGCCGTCGGCCAGACGGTGCGACTCGATCCGCCGGCGGTTGACGTAGGTGCCGTTGAGCGAGCCGAGGTCGTCGAGGTAGAGGCCGTCGCGACGACGGACCAGGAGAGCGTGGTTGCGCGAGACGGTCACATCGTCGAGGAACACCTCGGCGTCGGGGCTGCGGCCGATGGCCATGCGTTCCCCTTCAAGGGTGAAGACTTCGCCCGCCCGGCCGCCGCCGGCGCGGATGGCCAGGGTTCCGGCCGAGCCGGACACCGCCTCGATGTCGACGGGATTGAGGTCGCCTTCGTCGTCGACCTGGTAGGCGGCGGTGGTGTCGCCCTCACGTCCGGAGCCCGGCTCGGCCAGGTAGGACCCACACTTCTGGCAGTAGTTGGCGCCATCGGTGTTGGCAAAGCCGCACTCCGTGCAGTGCATCAGCTCTCAGGACCCTCGGGCCCGCTCTTCCCGGAGAGGATGTCTGTGAGCTGCTGCACGTCGGCGCCTGTCAGCGCCGACTCGCCGTCCTCGTGCTTCTTGCGCAGACGGTTGACGAGCTCGGCACGCAGGATGTCGATCTTGCCGTGCAGGATCCGGCGCTGGTAGGAGACTTCCTGCTCCTCTTCCGTGAACTGCTGGATGAGACCTTTGAGTTCCTCGTCGGAGAGGGCCCCGAGATCGGGGAAGGTGTCCATAGGCGACAGGTCCTTTCGGGGTGGGTCAGGCGAGTATAGACCGAGGTGTCAAGTCGAGCTTGAGGCTTTCAGAAATTGCACACCGTCCTGTACGTAGATCACTGTCGCCCACAGCGTGAGCGTCAGCCCGAGGTAGAGCGAGGCGTCGGCCACCCAGCTGTCAACGAGCAGCGTCAGGAAGATCGCGAACATGACCGGCCAGACGGCCCAGCGGCCGACCATGTTGATCTTTAGGTCCATGCCCTTTCGAAGGCCTACCTGGGACAGGATCAGCATGAACAGCTCCCGACCCGCCAGCACCGCCAGCGCCCACCGCGGGAGCAGCTCGAAGTGCCAGCACACAACCACACCGCACAGCACAAGCGCACGGTCGGTGAGCGGATCGAGGAGCGCCCCCAGCCGGCTGTACTGACCGGTCAGGCGTGCGGCGAGGCCGTCGAGCTGATCACCCCAGGCGATCAGGAAGTAGAGAACGGCCGCGGAGGTCTCCCGGCCGTCGTCGGAGCCCAGCGTGATCACCAGGAACACCGGCAGCAGGGCGATTCGCACGTAGGAGACCGCGTTGGGAATCGTGAAGGGGCGCAGCGGCTCGCCCTTCTGGGTCTGTGGCGGCGGACCGCCGGAGCGGTCCATTCCCGACAGGCGCCGGAAGTTCATGGCAGGGCGCGCCACAGCTCCCTCGCCGCCTCTGCTGCGTCATTGAGCGGCAGCGAGCGCTTCTCCTGCCCGCGGCGGATCTGGGCCTCGACCTCGCCGGCCTCGATGCCCTTGCGCCCCACCGTCAGCCGAAGTGGACAACCCAGCAGCTCGGCGTCGGCGAACTTCTGGCCGGGGTTCAGGTCGCGATCGTCGTAGAGCACGTCCATTCCTGCGCGCCGGAGGTCCTCGTAGATGCCATCGGCGACAGTCCTGGCCTCCTCCCCCTCCTTGCCGAGGGTGACGAGCTCGATGTCAAACGGCGACAGCGAACGCGGCCACGAGATGCCCTGTGCGTCTGCGAACTGCTCGACGGCGGCAGCCACGATCCGCGCCGGACCGATGCCGTAGCTGCCCATCCAGATCAGTTGCTCGGTGCCCGACTCGTCCAGGTAGGTCCCGCCAAGTGGCTCGGAGTAGCGGGTCCCGAGCTTGAAGATGTTGCCGACCTCGATGGCGGGCTCCAGCCGGATTGTCGCGCCCCCGGGGCAGGTGTCGCCCGCCTCGACGTTGCGCACGTCGACCCAGCGGGGGTCGAAGTCGCGCCCCGGCTCCACCCCGCGCATGTGGCGGTCCGGCTCGTTCGCGCCGGCCACGAGGCCGCGGAGTCCGCGGAGCGCCTCGTCGGCCAGCACGGGCACGGCGGCTCCGACCGGTCCGATGAAGCCCGGCGGGGCACCGAAGACGTCGCGGATCTCGTCCTCGGTGGCGGCGCGCGCGGGTCCACCGACCGCGGTCGCGAGCTTGATCTCGTTCAGGCGGTGGTCGCCCCGGATCACCACCAGCAGCGGCTCGCTCTTGCCATCCGGGCCGGCGATCACGGGCATGGCCTTGATCAGGGCGCCCGACGGCACCCCGAGCGCGGCGCAGACCTGCTCCACGGTGCGGGCGCCCGGGGTCTCGACGCCCTCGGGCGTGTCGAGCGGCGCGGGCACGCCCTGCACGTCCTGCGGGGTCGCGCTCGCGATCTCGACGTTCGCGGCATAGCCCGCATCGGACAGCGCTACCTCGTTCTCGCCCGCCGCGCACGGCGCCATGTACTCGTGTGCGCCGAAACCGCCCATCGCGCCAACGTCGGATTCCACGCGGTACCACTCGAGCCCGGAGCGGTCGAAGATCTTGTCGTAGGCGCTCGCCTGCAGGTCGTAGGCGGCGTCGAGGCCCTCGCGGTCGCGGTCGAAGGTGTAGGCGTCCTTCATGATGAACTCGCGCGTGCGCAGCACGCCGGCGCGTGGGCGCGGCTCGTCCCGTTCCTTGGTCTGGATGTGGTAGAGCATCAGCGGCAGGTCGCGATAGGAACGCACTGCGCGCGACACGTGGAAGGTGACCGCCTCCTCGTGGGTCATGGCCAGGACGAGGGGAGCCTCGCGCCGGTCGTGGAGCTTGAACAGCTCGTCGATCACGTAGCGACCGCTGCGTTGCCAGAGGTCGGCCGGCTGCAACACCGGCATCAGTACCTCCAGCGTGCCGATGGCGTCCATCTCCTCGCGGATGATCTTCTCCGCGTTGCGGTGCGCGCGCAGGCCCGCGGGCATCCAGGTCCACATGCCGGCCCCGAGCTGTCGGATGAGGCCGGCGCGCACCATCAGCTTGTGCGAGGCGGCCTCGGCGTCGGCGGGGGCCTCCTTCTCGGTTGGCAGCAGGTAACGGCTCAGGCGGGTCATCGGGGCCGCAGTCTACGGGCGGACGAACCGCCGCTGGAGCTACGCGCGGGTGAAGCGGCGCCCGGCCGTTGGCGAGACCTCTTCATCGAGGCGCTCCTTCGGCTTGACCTGCTTGCGGTTGGCTCCGCTGGCCGGAGCCATAGGCAGCTCGGTGCCGGTGTTCATCGCCTCGGCGGTGGCGGCTTTGGCCTCGAGCGCGGCGAGGCGCTCGGGGGTGAGCTCGCCGGCGTTCTCCTCCTCGATGCGCTCCAGCCATTTGGCGCCCTCGGCGGCCTTCTCCTCCTCGAAGGTGACGGTGCCGACGTCGATCGACCTGTCGATCTCGTTGAACAGCTCGTTGACCAGGTCGTCCTGCTTGACCTTTCGCAACGGCTTGCCGTGGGCGAAGATCAGCCCCTCGTTCTTGGCCCCCGTGATGCCGAAGTCGGCGTGGGCGGCCTCGCCGAGGCCGTTGACGGCGCAGCCGAGCACGGCGACCTCGATCGGGTCGTCGTAGGCGGTCAGGCGCTGCTCGATCTCCTGGACGACGCTGTCCATGTCGAACTGCAGCCGGCCACAGGTCGGACACGCGATCAGCACCGGCCCCTTCTCGCGCAGCTTGAGCGCCTTGAGGATCTCCCAGGCCACCTTGACCTCCTCCTCCGCGTGGAAGGTGGAGAGCGAGATGCGCACGGTGTCACCGATGTCGTCGGCCAGGAGCGTGCCAAGGCCGACCGCCGACTTCAGCGACCCGGTCCACTTGGTGCCGGCCTCGGTGATTCCGAGGTGCAGCGGATAGTCGATCTTCTGGCTGAGCAGGCGGTTCGATGCGATCGTGTTCGGCACCGACGTCGACTTGATCGACACCTTGAAGTCCTCGAACTTCAGCCGCTCCATCAACTCCACGAACTGGACGGCGGCCTGCACCAGCGCCTCGACCGAGTTCTCGCGCTCCAGCTCGTGCAGGTGCTTGGGCAGCGACCCGGAGTTCACGCCGATCCGCAACGGCACCCCGGCCGCTTTGGCCTTGTCGGCCACCTCGGCCACCTTCTCGGGACCGCCGATGTTGCCGGGGTTCAGCCTGATGCAGTGCGCCCCCGCGTCGATGGCCTTGAGCGCAAGGGTGTGGTTGAAGTGGATGTCGGCGATGATCGGGATCGGCGAGACCTTGACCAGGCGGGCCAGGGCGTCGACGTCCTTGTCGCGCGGGACCGCGCAGCGGACGATGTCGCCGCCCGCGTCCGCAATCGCGATGATCTGCTTCAGCGTCGCGTCGTAGTCCGCCGTCTCGGTCTTTGTCATCGACTGGACGGCGACGGGCGCGCCGCCGCCGATCTTCACGCCGCCGACGTCGATCTGCCGCTTTGAAGCCATGCCTCCAGGGTAACGGGCGACCCCTATGCGCCAGCAGGATCGGACATCGTGTCCGATCCTGAAGATGAATCGGGGCCGCCCGAGCGGTCAGCTACTCCCCGGACTCGAACTTGAACGAGATCGCCAGCCGGACGCGGTAGTTGACGATCGCGCCCTCCTTGATGGTCACGTCCTGGCGGACCACCTCGGCCACGCGCAGGTCACGCACCGACTTCCCGGCCGTCGCGACCGCGTTGGCGGCCGCCTCGGCCCACCCCTCGCTGCTCAGGCCAATGACCTCGGTTACCCGATAGACACCTTCGGACATGCTCTCCTCCTCCGTTGCGCTCCGTACCAGTTGCTTACCCCGGCGGCGCGGATTCACCCGTGACAGGTCACCGGCGACGCCCGCCGGCGGGATCCGGGGGTGCACTGGAGGAGTGTCCAGGCTTCCCGGAAGGGCACTCCCGGATCCCGCCCCGAGCGACGGCCCCAGCAGGATCGGACATCGTGTCCGATCCTGAGACTCAGGAGTAGAGGGTCTCGATCTCCTCCGCGTACTTCTCGCCGATCGGCTTGCGCTTGAGCTTCATCGTCGGGGTCAGCTCGTCGCCGCCGGGCTCCCACTCCGTCGGCAGAATCGTGAACTTCTTGATCTGCTCGACGCGCGCCAGCTTGGCGTTGCCCTCGTCCACACCGCGCTGGATCTCGGCCACCACGTCGGCGTTGGCGGCGAGCGACTCGAACGAGCTGTCTTCGATGCCGTGCTTGGTAGAGAACGCCGACGCGGCGTCTGGGTCGAGCGTGATCAGAGCGACGTTGAACGGCTTGCCGTCACCGACGGCGATTGCCTGGCCGATCAGCGAGCTGCCCGACTTGATCCGGGCCTCGATGTTTGCCGGGCTCATGTTCTTGCCCCCGGCGTTGATGATCAGCTCTTTCTTGCGGTCCACCAGCTTGAGGTAGCCCTCGGAGTCGAACTCGCCGATGTCGCCGGTGTGCAGCCAGCCGTCGTCGTCGAGCGCCTCGGCCGTCTGCTCGGGCAGGTTGCGATAGCCCTTCATTACAACGCGGCTCTTGATCAGCACTTCGCCGTCGTCGGCCAGTTTGATCTCGCACCCCGGCGTGGGCGGCCCGACGGTGCCGATCCGGATCTTGTCGGGCGGGTTGATGCAGCCCGCCCCACAGGTCTCCGACATGCCCATAGCTCGGCAAGCGGGATGCCCATGGCGTGGAAGAACTCGATCACCTCGCGCGGAGTCGGCGCCGCGCCGACGTTGACCGACTCGGCCTGGTCGAGACCGAGCATGGCGCGCAGCTTGGAGAAGATCTGCTCGTCCGCCTCGGCGTACCGCTGCGCGAGCTCGGCGGGCACCTGCTTGTCTGCCTGCTCCAGGCGCACCTTCTCGAGGCCGGTGGCCAGCGCCGCCTCGGTCGCCGCCTTGCGATCGGCGTTCTGCTCGTGCTCGATTCCGGCCTCCAGCGCGGCCTTGAGCTTCTCCCAGATGCGCGGGACCGCGAAGAACCACGTGGGCCTGACGTCGGGCAGGTAGGCCATCACCTGGCGGGGATCCGGACAGTCGGTCGTGGTGAAGCCCAGCAGCAGCGGCAGGTAGTGGCTGCAGTCGCGTTCGGCGATGTGGGCGTAGGGCAGCCACGAGATCACCGTGCCGTGCTCGGGGAAGTCGATGATGTCCTCGATGGCGCGCACCGCGAAGATGATGTTGTCGTGGGTCAGCTGCACCCCCTTGGGCGGCCCGGTGGTGCCCGACGTGTAGATCAGGGTGAGCACGTCCTCGGGCTTGACGGCCTTCCACGCGGCCGCGAAGTCGAACGCGGGGTCGCCACCGTCGACGAGCTGGTCGACGGTGAGCGTGTCGTGGTCCCCGTCACCATCTACGACGACCACGTGCTCGAGCGACTCCACCGTGTCGCGCACCTCGAGAATGGTGTCGAGGAACGCCTTCTCGGTCACCAGCACGCTGGCTGCGGAGTCCTCGACCAGGTAGCTGATCTGCTCGGCCGTGTAGGTGTTGTACAACGAGAACGGCGTGGCTCCGAGGTGCATCACGGCGGTGTCGAAGAAGTGAAACTCGGGACGGTTCGTGAGCATCGAACCGACCGTATGGCCGGGCTCGACGCCGAGCGCCGATATGCCGCGGGCCAGTTCCTCGACCTTGTCCGCGTACTCGGCCCAGGTATAGGACTCGACGTCGTCCTTCGTGCGCACCGCGGGCCGGTCGGCGTGGTCCTGCGCCGTCATCTGGAAGGCCTCGGTCAGCGTCTGGGCATCGAGTGCCCGCGGCCGGTACTTGCGGGAACTGCTCCTGGCGCTCTCCATCGGCCGACCCTACCTGACCTGGAAGCCCTCCCCGGTCAGCCGTGTGATGTCGTTTGAGAGGCCCAGCAGGAACAAGGCGATCACGAGCATGAAGCCCACCACACCGGCACGCTCCATGACTGCGAGGGGCACGGCCCGGCCCCTGACCTTCTCGACGGTCGCCCAGAAGATGTGGCCACCGTCCAGCGGCAGGAACGGGAACAGGTTGACGATGGCAAGCGACAGCGAGACCAATGCCAGCAGCGACACGGCATCGGCGATGTTCGAGTTGATCGTCTTGTTGGCCACCGCGCTGACCCCCACCACCCCGGAGATCTCCCTGCGCTTCTCGGTGTTGAACAACCTGGCCGGCAGCGCGACGGTCTGCTTGGTCACGAACCAGAAGTCCGTCAACGAGACGTCGAGCGACCTGCCGGCGCTCAGCGTCTCGCGTGGTCCGGGGGCGAAGCCGAAGCCCAGCCGGGTGCGCTTGGTGAGCGGGTCATAGATCGGCTTGGACGCAATCCTCAGCCGCTTGCCGTCGCGAAGCACCACGAGCTTCGCGGGCGTGGTCGCGCGGCACCCCTTGGCGTGCGAGGAGCCCGCGCACTTGTGCTTGGCGATCAGGGGCGACAGCTTCTGCGGACCGCCTCGCACGCCGTCGACCGAGATCAGCTTGTCGCCGGACTTGAGCACCTTGGCGGCCGGATACGTCTTGTCGATGCTGCTCACGCGCGAGGTGACCGGGCCGTCCGCGCCTATCACGAAGAAGAACACGAACAGCAGCGCCAGCGCCAGCACGAGGTTCACCGCGGGCCCGGCGGCGATGACCACGATCCGCTTCCAGACCGGCTGGGCGTGGTAGGCGCGGTCTCTGACCTCCTCGGGAAGGTCTTCGTCTGGATTCATCCCGCTGATCTTCACGTAGCCGCCCGCGGGGATCAGGCCGATCGCGTACTCGGTCTCCCCGCGCTTCTTGGAGATCAGCGTCGGGGGGAAGAACAGGGAGAACTTCTCCACGCGCATGCCCACGAGCTTGGCCGCCGTGAAGTGGCCAAGCTCGTGCAGGACCACCAGCACCACGAAGCCGAACACCACGAGCACCCAGCTCATCGGGGCGCCCCCATGCCCCCGCGGGCCGCGAGGGTCTCGCGGGCGCGCTCACGCGCCTCGGCGTCGGTGGCGTACAGGTCCGAGAAGTGCCCCACGGGCCTGGGCTCGATCGCGTCGAGCACGGTCTCGATCACCTCGGGGATCCCCGCGAACGACAGCCGCTCGTCAAGGAACGCCTGTACCGCGATCTCGTTGGCGGCGTTGAGCACACAGGGCGCCGTGCCGCCGGCCTCGCCGGCCTCGCGGGCCAGGCGCAGGCACGCGAACGTCTCGGGATCGGGCGCTTCGAAGGTGAGGTTCGCCAGCTCGGCCAGGTCGAGCCGGCGCACGGGCACGTCCACGCGGTCGGGGTGGTGAAGCGCCCATGAGATCGGGACGCGCATGTCGGGGTAGCCGAGGTGGGCCATCGACGCGCCGTCGGCCAGGTGGATCAGCGAATGCACGATCGACTGTGGATGCACGATCACATCGATCCGGTCATAGGACATGCCGAACAGGTGGTGGGCCTCGATCACCTCGAGCCCCTTGTTCATGAGGGTGGCCGAGTCGATCGAGATTTTGCCGCCCATGTCCCAGGTCGGGTGGGCGAGCGCGTCGGCTGGGGTGATGTCGGAGAGGTCGGTGCGGCCGCGAAACGGGCCGCCCGACGCTGTGAGCACCAGCGTGTCGACCGCGCCCGGTCCTTCGCCGGCCAGCAGCTGCGCGAGCGCCGAATGCTCTGAATCGACGGGCAGGATCCGCGCGCCCGTGGCCTCGGCGAGCGCCATCACCAGATCACCGCCGACCACCAGGCTCTCCTTGTTGGCCAGGGCGAGATCGATGCCCTCGCCAAGCGCCGCCACCGTCGGTCCGAGCCCGGCCGAGCCGACCAGGGCGTTGAGCACCAGATCGCACTCCGACTCGGTGATCAGCTCGACGAGTCCCTCGGGACCGGCCAGCACCTCCGCCGTGGACAGCCCGGCGGCCCGAGCGGCAGCGTCGGGGTCTGCGAGAGCGATCCGCTGCACGCCGAAGCGCTCGGCCTGCTCGCACAACAGGCGCGAGTTGGCCCGGGCGGCCAGGCCCACGACCTCGAGCGCATCGCTGTGGGCGATCACGTCGAGGGCCTGGGTGCCTATCGAGCCGGTCGAACCGACGATCAGGATCCTGCGCATCGAAAGGAGTGTAGGAGGCCGCGCAGTGGCGGATCAGGCGTTGCCGATCACTCCGTATGGGTCCGCCGCGCGCAGGACGCGCAGCAGTGCCTCGACCACGGTGGGATCGAACTGGCTGCCCGCGCAGCGCGCGATCTCCTCCAGCGCGTCGGAACGCGACATGGCCGGACGGTAGGCCCGCTCGCTGGTCATCGCATCGAAGGCGTCGCAGACGAACACGATCCGCGCGGCCAGCGGGATCTGGTCTCCCGCCAGCCGGTCGGGGTAGCCCTCGCCATCCCAACGTTCGTGCGAGGCGCGCACGATCGGGCGAACCCCGTCCAAGAATTCGATAGTCGCCAGGATCTGCTCTCCGGCGACGGTGTGCTGCTCGATCTGGGAGCGCTCGTAGGCCGTGAGCGGCTCACGCTTGGAGAGCACCTCCTCGGGGACGACCACCTTGCCGACGTCGTGGAGCGCCGCGCCGAAGCGCAGGTCGCGCAGCGCCGCCCCGTCCAGCCCGAGATCCTCGCCGACCGCCAGCGCGTGCCTGCTGAGCGCCTCGAGATGGGTGGCCGTGTAGGCGTCTCTTGCCTCCACCGCCGCGGCAAGCGCGTGCGCGGTGTCCAGGTAGGAGGTCTCGACGTCGCGGTAGAGGCTCGTGGCGCGCAGCGTCGAGCTGACCTGGTCGGCCACGGCGCGCAAGAGGTGGGTGTCGTCGGCGTCGAAGGCGTCGGGCCTTGTGTCCTCGATGTCGATCACGCCCCAGATCCGGTTTCCGCACCACAGCGGCGCACACAGCTCCGAGCGGACCCCGCGCGCGTCGCCGAGCGGGCGGTAGTCGGGTTCTGCCAGCACGTCGCCGACGGCCACGACGGTGCTCTCTCGCAGCGCGCGGCCGATCAGCCCGACGTTCGCAGACTGCTGCCAGCCGCTCTCGAAGAGCAAAGCCGACATCGTGCCGCAGGCAGCCACGGGCTCGACATGCCCGTCGGCGGTCACCCTGCTGATCGCGGTCAGCGGATGGGCGAACTCGTTGTGCAGCTCCTCGACCGCAGCCCGCACCGCTTCGGTCTCCGAGTCGATCGAAGCCAGGCGCGCTCCGAGGGTTCCCAGAAGCGCTAGATGGCGGGTGCGCTTGCGCAATTGGCGGACGCCCTCGACGGCCGCGTTTGTGTGGGCGCCGGCGGCCCGCGCGAGCAGCGACAGCGGCAGCCTGACGCTCGCAAGGTCGCTCGTGTCGCCGTCGGCGAACAGCTCGATCAGGTAGGTGCCTTCCACATCGGAGATGCCACAGCCGAGCACGCCGGTGTAGGCGAGCTCTGCCAGCATGCGCCGTTCGGCAGGGTCGGCGGCGCGGTCATGCACCTCGACCAGGTAGGAACCCCCGCCCGCGCGAATGAGCCGCTCGGCAAGCGGGGACTCGGCGAGGGCGAGCGATTCTTGCTCCACGCCAAGCCGGATCCCCTTCAGGCGGGAGTCGCGGTCGTCCGCCGATAGGAGCGAGCGGATGACCTGCTCACCGTGGCCTGTGAGCGAGACCGTCCATGCCGCGGCGTTTGTGACTTCCGCGAAGGCGATGCACACCGCTTCGAGCCGGTCGACGGTGGAGCGTTCGGCGAACGTGGAGTCCAGCAGCCCGAGCAACCGCTCGCTCGTGGCCTCGAGGCGTTCGGCGGTGCCCTTGCGCCGTCCACGTCGCCCGCGAGGGCCGGACGGCGGCTGCTCGCCGACCAGCGACTCACTGAGGGTGTCTGGCCCCGCGGTGCACAGCTGCCCGCCGCCGCGGCGCTTGGCGGCGTACTGGGCCGCGTCCGCGGCACGCATGATCTGATCGGGCCGTTCCAGTCCGGGGCCGGCCGCCGCGGCGCCGCACGACAGCGCGATCCTGGTGTCGCGCTCGTCTGCGAGCACACGTAGGGCGGTGCCCGCCACGTCGCTGGCGGCACTGAGGCCCACACCGCCGAGCGCCACGGCGAACTCGTCCCCAGAAATGCGCGCGACGCGGGCGCCGGGGTACGGAGAGGCCGCCTTGACGAGGGCCCTGCCGACGCGGCGCAGCGCACGGTCGCCGGCGTGGTGGCCACGCTCGTCGTTGATGGTCTTCAGCTCATCGACATCGCACACGATGAGCGTCAGCGGGGTGCCCTGCTCGCGCCAGCGCGCAACGGCGGCGGTCAGGTGCTCGTCAAGCGCGCGGCGGTTCGCCAGGCCGGTGAGCTCGTCCTCGTACGCCAGCCGGGATACGCGCGAGAACAGCTCGCCGCGCGCCACCACACCCGCCAGCTGGGCGGCGATCGCCTCGAGGAAGCGCACGTCGCGGCTCCGAAAGCGCACAGCGGCGGGCAGTGTGGCCGCCCACACCTCGCCCCAGACCTCGCCGCCCACCACGATCGGCACCCCTACGTCGGATTCCTTTCCGAGCTGCCTGAGCAGGGCGACGGCGCGCGGATCGGCGTCCGGATCATCGACGGCGTTGAAGTAGGGCATCGCGGTTCGCAGGAGCCGTTCGACGCTCGGGTGGTCGTCGAGGCTGTAGGTCTCGTCGTTGGGGCGACGCTCCTCCCCCGGTCCGAGCACCCCCGCGTTGACCAAGGTGCGCATCACGCCGCGGTCACGCTCCCAACGGCTGATCGAGAGCGAGCCGGCCCCCATCGCCTCACACGCGGCGTCGGAGGTCAGTTCGAGCAGGTCGTCGAGGCCGTTGGCGGCCGCGGCTGCGGCGGCGATCCGCATCAGGGCCTCGCGCTCGTCGCGCTCTCCGCGGGCGGGGTCGGTGCTGCCGGGCGGTTGCGTGCCGGCGCCGGGCACGGAAGGGTCTGCGGGCATCACGGTTCCTATCGACCCCGACCGGGCCGGCTTGAGCCGCGCGCGGCGCCTCTCGACACTCAGCCGTAGCCGAGTGCCAGAGCCGCGTAGAACGCCAACGGAACCGTGAAGAACACGGCGTCTAGGCGATCAAGGACACCCCCGTGGGGCCCGAAGAGCGTGCCGGTGTCCTTTACCTCGAGATCGCGCTTGACCGCGCTCTCGAACAGGTCGCCGATCGGCGCGGCGATGGCCACGAGAAACCCGATCAGGAGCGCGTCGAGGCCCGAGAACCAGTCCTGGTAGAGGCCGGCCGCCCAGAATGCCAGCGTGCCGCCGACAAGTCCCGCGACGAGACCCTCGACGGTCTTGTTCGGGGAGATGTCCGGCGCGAGCGGCGTACGGCCCCAGGCACGACCACCCAGATAGGCGGCGGTATCCCCGATGAAGGTCCCGACGAGCACGTCGACGAGCAGGCCGTCGCCGTGGGGCAGCTCGCGCAGGAACACGGCGTGAGCCAGCGGCAGGCCCACCCAGACGATGCCGAATAGGGTGGCCGACAGCCCCCACGCCATGTTGTCGAGGGTGGTCCGCACCAGAGCGAGCAGGAACATCAGGGGGAAGGCGGCGACCAGCGCGATCAGGATCGTGGTCCGGTCCTCGTAGAGCGCGAGCAGCACCATCGCGGCCATGGTCAGATAGCCGGCTAGGTCGACCGGCCGGGCGCGGCGCATCAGGCCGTAGAGCTCCCCGAGCGCGATCACCCCGAGGGCGATCAGTCCCAGCGCCAAGATCAGCCCGCCCTGGACCACGATGAAGATCGCGAACACCCCGGCGGGGATCGCGACCAGGATGCGCGATGCCAGCTCCGACTGCCTGGACCGCCTTGGCTCGCGCGCGCTCACGCTACCGCGCCCCGAACCGCCGCTTGCGGCTGGAGTACTCGGCGAGTGCCGCCTCGAAAGCCTCGGTGGAGAAGTCCGGCCACAGCTCGTCGCTGAACACGAACTCTGAGTAGGCGCACTGCCACAGCAGGTAGTTGGAGATGCGCTGTTCGCCGCTGGTGCGGATCAGGAGGTCGGGGTCGTGCATGTCGGGCGCGTAGAGCAGTCGGGCGAAGTCGGCTTCGTCCCCGTCGGTGAACTTTCGCGCCGCGTCGACGATCTCCGCCCGGCCGCCGTAGTTGAAGGCGACGAAAAGCGTGATGCGCGTGTTGTCCGCCGTAGTGTGCTCCGCCCAGTCCATCTTGGCCCGCAGCGCCTCCGAGACGCCCTCGCGTCGGCCGATGAAGCGCATCCGGACGTCCTCGGCGTCGAGCTCCGGTGTCTCCCGGTCGATCCGCTCTCCGAACATGCCCATCAGCCCGGTCACCTCGGCGGGCGAGCGGCTCCAGTTCTCGGTGGAGAACGAGTACACGGTGAGCTCCTCGATGCCCAGCCGCGCGGCATCGCGCAGGCGGGCCTTGACGACGTCCGCGCCGGCCTGGTGCCCCGCCAGCGGCGACAACCCCCGTCCCTGCGCCCAACGGCCGTTGCCGTCGGTGATGATGGCCACGTACCTGGGGACGGCTCCCTCGGACCCAACGACGGAATCCGCGTCTGGAGCTACTGGGTGTCTCCCATTATCTCCTGCTCCTTGCCCGCGAGCAGCCCGTCGATGTCGCCGATCCGCTCGTCGGTGAGCTTCTGCAGCTCGGACTCGGCACGGTGCTCGTCGTCGGCTCCTATCTCGCCGTCCTTCTTCAGCTCGCGCAGGTCCTGCATCGTGTCGCGGCGGGTGGTGCGGACGGCCACGCGACCCTGCTCGGCCAGGCCGTGGACGACCTTCACGAGGTCGCGCCGGCGCTCCTCGGTCAGCTCGGGCACCGACAGCCGGATGAGGTTGCCGTCGTTGTTGGGCGTCAGTCCCACATCGGACTCGAGGATGGCCTTCTCGATCGCCTTGATCGAGGACTTGTCATAGGGCGTGATGGTGAGCAGCCTGGCCTCGCTGGCGGCGATGTTGGCCATCTGCTTCAGCGGGGTGACTGCGCCGTAGTAGTCGACGTCCACGCGGTCGAGCAGCTGGGGAGATGCGCGCCCGGTGCGCACGGTCGCGAACTCGCCGCGCGTCGCATCGACCGACTTGGCCATGCGCTCACGGGCCTCGTCCATGAACTCGCGGACCAGCTCGCTATCCATCTGTCGACACCACGGTTCCCACCCTCTCGCCGCACACTATCCGGTCGATGTTGCCCTCGTCATCGAGGTTGAAGACGTGGATCGGAAGGTTGTTGTCCATGCAGAGCGAGAGCGCGGTGGAGTCCATCACCTGGAGCTGCTGCTCGATCGCCTCTCGGTGGGTGATCCGCTCGATGAATCGCGCGTCGGGATCCTTGCGCGGATCGGCGGAGTAGACCCCCTCCACCCCGTTCTTGGCCATCAGGATCGTCTCGGCGTGGATCTCGAGCGCGCGCAGCGCGGCCGCCGTGTCGGTGGTGAAGAACGGGTTGCCGGTGCCGGCGGCGAAGATCACGATCCTCCCCTTCTCGAGGTGCCGCATCGCGCGCCGCCGGATGTAGGGCTCGGCGACCTCGGAGATCTGCATGGCCGACATCACGCGCGTGACTGCGCCCTGCTTCTCGAGGGCGTCCTGCAGTGCCAGCGCGTTGAGCACCGTGGCCAGCATGCCCATGTAGTCACCCGTGGCCCTGTCCATGCCGGCCGCGGCGCCGGACAGGCCGCGATAGATGTTGCCGCCACCCACGACCACCGAGACCTCCACCCCACGCTCGGCCACCTTCTTGACCTGGGCGGCGATGGCGGCGATCCGCTCGGGGTCCGCGCCGTACTCGAGGCCGCCCATCAGGGCCTCCCCCGAGAGCTTCAGCAGGACGCGCTCGAAGACGGCTCCGGCCAACGCCCTAGTCCCCGATCTTGAAGCGGGCAAAGCGGCGGACCACGACGTTCTCGCCCGTGCTGGCCGAGAGCGCCGCCCGCATCTCCTCGATGGTGCGCCCCTCGTGCTTGTCCTCGTTGATGTGCCTCTGCTTCAGCAGGACCGTCTCCTCGAGCCACTTGCGCATGCGGCCCTCGGCGATCTTCTCCTGGACTAGCTCTGACTTGCCCTCGCCGGCGGCCTGCTCCTTGAGCACCTTCATCTCGGCGTCGCGGTCAGCCTCGGGCACCTCCTCCTCGGATACGTAGCGCACGCTGGACGCGGCCACGTGCGAAGCCACGTCGCGGGCGAACTCCATGAGCTCGTCGTTGCGGGCCACGAAGTCGGTCTCGCAGTCGACCTCGACCAGCGCACCGACCTGGCTGTTGTGGTGCACGTAGCTGACCACGACGCCCTCGCTGGCCGCGCGGTCTCCGCGCTTGGCGGCCTTGGCCTGGCCCCTGACGCGCAGCAGCTCGATGGCCTTGTCCATGTCGCCTTCGGCCTCGACCAGCGCCGACTTGCAGTCCATCATCCCCGCGCCGGTTCGCTCGCGCAGCTCCTTGACGTCCTTGGCTGCGATGTCCGCCACGACTCAGGCTCCTTCGCTTGGATCGAACACGCGCTGCTCGGTTGGCGCCGCGGGCTGTGGCGGGGCGGCCTCCGGGGGCGTCGGTCCGTCGGGAACGGCCTCGGAGGTGCCGGCGGCCTCCTCGGCCTCCTTGCGCGCTGCCTCCTCGGCCTCGCGCTTGGCCTGCTCCTCCGCCTCGCGGGCCGCCTTCTCCTCGGCGTCCTTGCGCGCGGACTCCTCGGCCTCCTTGCGGGCGGCCTCCTCCTCGGCGCGGAACCGCTTGTTCTCGTCGCCCACGACCCCCGAGATCGCCTCGATGATGACCTTGCAGGACCGGATCGCATCGTCATTTCCTGGGATCACGAAGTCGACGTCGGCCGGGTCGCAGTTGGTGTCCACGAGCCCGATCACCGGGATCTTCAGCCGCTTGGCCTCCGCGATGGCGATGACCTCGGTCTTCAGGTCGACCACGAACATCGCGTCGGGCGGGCGCTGCATGTCGCGCACGCCGCCGAGGTTGAACTCGAGCTTGTCGCGCTCCTTGATCGCCTTGATCCGCTCACGCGTCGGGAGCAGCTCCATCGATCCGTTCTCGGTCCAGTCCGTCAGCTCGTGCAGGCGCTTGATGCGCTTGGACACGGTCTGGAAGTTCGTGAGCAGCCCGCCGAGCCAGCGCTGGTGCACGTAGGGCATGCCACAGGCGGTGGCGGCCTCAGCGACCGTGTCGCGAGCCTGCTTCTTGGTGCCCACGAACAGCACCGTGCCCCCGCGCCCCGCCACGTTCGCAGCGAACTGCTGCGCGGTGTCGAGCAGGACCTCGGTCTTCTGCAGATCGATGACGTGGATGCCGCTGCGTTCACCGAAGATGAACCGGCGCATCTTGGGATTCCAACGGCGCGTCTGGTGGCCGAAATGCACACCGGCCTCCAGCAGCTCTCTGAGCGTTACTTGAGCCAACTGAATCGTTCCCCTTGGGTTTGGTTGTGGCAATGGCCCGCCGGCGGTGGCGTGGACTCGGGCATCGCAGCCCGGGCAGGGTCACGGTCGGCCCGGCGGGGTAGGAATGGGTGAGCGTCAAGGATAGGCGCCTCGCCCAACGCGGGCGTTACGGCCTCCCGAAGCTATCGGGGCGAGCCCGAAGGCCCGCCCCGTGCACGCGTCCTGCCCGTGCAGTGTGAGTCGGGCGCGACCACCGGTGGTAGGGAGGGGATCGGCCCGACATCTGCATCAACGCGCCTGGCGGGAAAACCTTGCGGCCACAAACAAAACGGGACGGCTTCCGAAGAAGCCGTCCCGCCTCGAATCAGCCTCCGTCTGGCCCTCCGGAGACTGGGTCCCGCCGGGCCGACTCGAGTGATCGAGCCAGATCGGCGGGTGGTTTGGACTCGCAGTTGATTTCTTCCCCCGTGACCGGGTGGGCAAACATGAGCCGGTGCGAGTGCAGCCATTGGCGCGAAAGTCCCAAACGGCGCCCCGCTGCCCGGCCGCCGTAGCGCGGATCGCCGCACACGGGATGGCCGATCGCGGCCATGTGTGCCCTGATCTGATGGGTGCGGCCGGTCTCGAGCCGCACCTCGAGCAGCGTCGCCGACGGCAACGCCTCGATGATCGCGAAGTGGGTGACGGCGGGTCGCGGGCGGTCCGTGGCCGTCGAGACGGCCGTCCGGTTGCTCCGGTCGCGGCCGAGCGGCGCGTCGATCGTTCCCGCAAGGGCGGAGGGCCGGCCGTCGACCAGCGCCAGGTAGCGGCGAGCCATCGCGCGGTCCCTGATCATCTGTTGCAGCTGCGCGTGGACCACTTCGGAGCGGGCGACCACGAGCAGACCCGAGGTGTCGTGATCGAGGCGGTGGACGATGCCCTGGCGTTCCGGGTCGGTCCCCCCCGCGATACGTCCAGCCAGCGCCTGGGAGAGCGTGCCCTGAACAATGCCCGCGCCGGGGTGCACCACCACACCAGCCGGCTTGTCGATGACAATCAGGTGCTCGTCCTCCAGCACGACCGCAAACGGGACATCCTTTGGCGCGACGGCCGGCGCCGGCTCTTGCGCCGCCACCACGACGACGTCGCCGGCGGCGACGCGGTGGGACTTGGCGTGGCTGGTGCCCGACACCGTCACCCGGCCGGCCTCGATCACCTTCTGGGCCGCTGCCCGCGTCGGCGCGAGCGCGCGGGCGACCATGAAGGCGTCGAGGCGGAGCCCGGCGTCCGCGTCGGTCACGGTCGCGTTCACCGCTCTACGGCCGGCCCCTCGATCACATACAGCAGCGCGAGCACTCCCAGCACGATCGAGCTGTCGGCCACGTTGAAGGCGGGCCAGCCGACGGGATCGATGAAGTCGATCACCGCCCCTTCGCGCACCCGGTCGATCAGGTTGCCAAGCGCCCCGCCGAGCAGCATGCCGACGGGCAGCCACAGCCACGCGCGCCCCGCGTTCAGCGCGAACCATGCGACGAGGCCCACCAGCGCGAGGGCGATCAACACCCCGACGATGGCCCCCTTGCCCTCCAGGAACCCGAAGGCCACGCCACGGTTGCGCGTGTTGATCAGGTCGAGGCCGAAGAAGACGTTGACGCTCTCGTCGCGGTGAAGCGACGAATCGACGATCAGCTTGGCGGACTGGTCAAGCGTGAGCACGACCACCAGTGCCGCGGCGGCGCGGGCCCACCCGGCGGTACGGGACACGGTGGTCAGCCCCGGATCAGGCCGGCGACGATCCCGCCCACGACCTGGAGCACGATCAACCCGACGAAGGGGCTCAGGTCCAGGGCGCCCGGTCCGATCCTGAGCGGCGGCAAGAACCGGCGGAACAGGTTCAGGTAGGGGTCCACGACGTCGGTGACGAACGAGACCACGGCGTTCAATGCCCGGTTGTAGGGGATCCTGGGGATGAAGCTCAACAGGATTCGGATGAAGATCAGGATCGAGTACACGAGCACCAGCGTGCTCACGTAGTTGGCGACGTCACCCCGGGTCATCGGGTGGCGTCCATCACGAGGTCGACCGCCGCTTGCAGGGCCGCGGGGAGACCGCGTTCCTCGAGCACGCCGAGCCCCTTCTCGGTGATGCCGCCGGGGGTGGCCACGCGGTCGCGTAGATCGATCGCGTCGAGGTCGTTGGCGTCGAGGTAGGCGGCAGAGCCGGCCATCGTCTCGACCACCAGCCGCATGGCTTGGCGCTTGTCCAGCCCGTGGCTCGTGCCGGCCTCAGCCAGCGCCTCGACCACCACCGCCATGAACGCCGGGCCGCAGCTCATGATCGCCATGGCGGGCTCGAGCAGCGGTTCGTCGAGCTCCATGACCGTGCCGCAGCGGCCGAGCAGCTGCATCAGCTCGCCGACCGGTCCCTCGGCCGCATGGCTGCCGGGCGAGTAGCCGAACACACCGCGGCCGACCTCGACCGGAATGTTGGGCACGAGGCGATAGATCGGAACGCCGGGGTAGGCGACCTCCAGCCGGTCGATCGTCACCGTCGCGACGATTGACGCGAGAGCATCGGCGGCCCCGTCCATTTGATCTGCGACCTCGTCGAGCTGAGCGGGCTTGTGCGACAGCACGACCAGGTCGCACCGTTCGGCGAGGTCCGCGTTCGATGTCGCGACGTCGCCCCCGATCTCATCTGCCAGCCGCTGGGCGCGGCCGGCGTCGGGGTCATAGACGAGCGCCGGTTCGGCCATGCCACGAGCCAGACCCGTGGCCATGCTGCCTGCACCGATGAACCCGACCTTCACGACCGAGCAGATTAGGGAACGGAGTCCGTCCAGGGACACCGGGTGGATCTAGCTTTGGTTGAAGAAGCCCTTTTCGATGAGGCGGGCGCGCTCCTCGGCGGACACTTCCACGTTGCGCGGCGTGAGCAGGAACACCTTGTCCGCGATCCGCTGCATTCCGCCGTCGAGTGCGTAGGTCAGGCCGGAGGAGAAGTCGATCAGCCGCTTGGACAGGTCGGCGTCGATGCCCTGCAGGTTCAGGATCACGGGCACCGTGTCCTTGAACTGGTTGGCGATCTCCTGGGCGTCGTTGAAAGCCTTGGGCACCACCAGGTGCACGGTGTCGAGGCCGCCTCCGCCTCCGCCGTTGCCATCTACTGATCGAAGTACGCGCGTCTCGCGCGGGCTCTCGTCGGCGAAGATGTCGTCGAACTCGTCACGGCGGCGGCGCTGCAAGCGGCGCACGTTGGGCCTGTCGCGGTAGCGGTCCTCCAGCTCGGCCTCGGGCTCCGGTGCGGACCGCTCGCGGTCACGATCGCGGTCTGGCACCGCTTCGTAGCGCGGATCTTCCTCCTCGGCAAGGCCGAAGTAGACGAGCGCCTTGTGCCATGTATCGCTGATCGCCATCGGGATGAGGTTTCGCGCAGTAAGCGGGAATCCCTTCGTGAGGGTATCTGTCCGCGAGGATGAGTCAACGTCATGTCGATCATGCCTCGGCCTCCACATCCCTTCTCGTGCTCCCCGGTTCCGGGTCTCGACCTTGATGGCGAGGTCGAGGGCGACGGCGGCGCGCTCGTGCTCCTGCACGGGCTGACGGCCACCCGCCGGTACGTGCTGCAGGGATCTCGCGCACTCGCCAAAGCCGGATACCGGGTGGCCGGTTACGACGCCCGCGGCCACGGCTCGTCCTCCCCCGCCCCCGGCGGGGCCTACGAGTACGCCGACCTGGTCGGTGACCTCGAGGCGGTGCTCGACGCGCTCGGGATTGATCGCTGCGTGCTGGCGGGAAGCTCGATGGGCGCGGCGACGGCGATGGCGTTCGCCCTCGAGGCCCCCGATCGGGTCCGGGCGCTGGTGCAGATCACCCCCGCCTATGCGGGGGCGCCCTACGAGGATGCTGAATCGCTGGCCGGCTGGGACGCCCGCGCCGACGCGCTCGAGGCCGGTGACGTCGACCGGTTCGTGACCCTGGCCGGCGCCGACGACGTTCCCGAGCGCTTCCGCGAGGCAGCGTGCCTGGCGGTGCGCCAGCGGATCGAGCGCCACGACGACCTACGTGCGGTGGCCGCGGCGACCAGATCGATTCCTCGCTCGGCACCGTTCCACAGCCTGGACAGCCTCAACGATCTCGACGTGCCGGTGCTCGTGGTGGGCAGCCGAGATGACACAGACGCCCAGCATCCGCTGGCGATCGCCGAGGATTACGCCGACCGCCTGCCCCGTGGCGAGCTGGTGGTCGAGGATGAGGGCGCCCCGCCGCTTGCCTGGCAGGGCGCCAAGCTGTCGCGTGCGATCGCCGCGTTCCTCGAACGTCAGGCGTAGAGGGCGGTTCCGATACGCACGATGGTCGCTCCCTCCCGGGCAGCCACCCAGTAGTCCTGGGTCGTGCCCATCGAGAGGCGCTCGAGGCCGTGCTCGGCGGCCAGCTTCGCCAGCCGCTCGAAGTGCGGGCGGTTGCGCTCGGCGTCCTCGGTGAATGGAGGCATCGTGGCCAGGCCCGTGACCGGCACCGGGCAGCGGGCGATGAAGTCACCGAGCTCCTCCGGCGCGATCCCGGACTTGTCCTCCTCGCCGGCCACGTTGACCTGGATCAGCACCTCCGGCGCGGGCGTGGCCTCGAGCTTGGCAAGTGCCGAGTCCGAAGCCACCGAGTGGATCAGGCGGACGAGCGGCGCGACGTCCTTGACCTTTCGGCTCTGCAGCGCCCCGATGAAGTCCCAGGTGAACAGGTCGGCGTGGGCAGCGTGCTTGACCTGAAGGTCCTGGGCGCGGTTCTCGCCCACCAGCTCGATGCCGGCCTGAGCCAGTACCGGAAGCTCCTCCACCGGCACGTACTTGATGGCAGCGCAGATCTCGATGGCTGCCGGGTCGGCCCCGGCGTCGGCCATGCGCCCGCGCACGCGGTCGAGGTTGGCCCGCACCGCATCGGGGTCGAGGTCGGTGAAGGTGCGCCTCAGATTCGCCATACGACTCCCGACTGGCGACCGGTGACGCCGCCGTCGCGGCGGTGCGAGAAGAACAGGTCCTCGCTGCAGAAGGTGCACAGGTCTACATGCTCGACCGCGGTCACCCCGGCCGCGCGCAGGCGGGCCTCGGCGACGGCGCGCAGGTCAAGCATTCGCCCCTCGGCCGCCCCGTACACGTCGGCGAAGGCCTCGAGCACCTCGGGACCGACCTCGAAGCAGCACCGGCCGATGCCCGGGCCGATCACGGCCGCGGGTGGCTCGTCGAATTGCGATGCGCCGCGCGCGATGATTCCGGCGGCCACGCCGCGCCAGCCGCAATGCAACATGGCCACCCTCCCGGGGCCCGCCAGGGCGACAGGCAGGCAGTCGGCCGCCAACACCAGGAGGCCGAGCCCCTTTACGGCGGTCACGTGGCCGTCGGCCTCGACGAGCGCCCGGTCCGCCGTCGGGGGGGCATCCCACTCGGTCAGCTGCGCCCCGTGAACCTGGAGTCCCGCCGCGATCCGGTCCGGCTCGAGTCCGATCTCTTGGGCCAGCACGCCGCGGTTACGGGCCACGCGTTCGCCGTCGTCGTCGGTCAGGATGCCAAGGTTCAGCGAGTCGAAAGGGGCCTCGCTGACTCCACCGAGGCGGGTGGAGAAGGCCACGCGAGCGCCTGGCAGGTTGCGTACGATCGCCCGGTTCATCGGGGCGCTCCCGCCGCCTCGAGCGCGCTGCGCAGCTCCTCTTCGCGCCCGGCGATCTCGCCATCGAGCTTGCGGTCGAGCGTCGTCGCCAGGGCGCGTCCCAGGGCGGGAGACTCCGACACGCCGGCGGCGCGGAGGTCGTCGCCGGTGATCTCCAGACGGACCAGACTCAAGTGGCGCACCCAGTCGAGTATCGGGGCGGCAGGAGCGCCCATGCCCAGCGCGAGCGCCAGAGTCTCGGGTGACTCGCCACGCAACAGCGCCGCCAGCTCCGACGGGCGGCGCTCGCGAAGGCGCAGCGCGGCCGCGATCTCCGGCGCCGCCCGGGCCGCGCCGACCACGGTGTCGCGTTGCGAGCCGATCACCTGCAGCCGATCGATCCAGACGGCCAAGGAGAGGGAGTCGGCGGTCACCAGCGCGGCCAGACCCGCCAGGACGCGGTCCGCCGCGGTCTCGAGCGCTCCCAGCTCGGCGCTGGCCACAAGGTCGGGGTCGGCGCGCAGCTCCGGGTGCAGCGCCTGGTCGAGGCCGAGCCCGTGCAGCCGTTGCACGGCCTTGGCGGCGTCGATCTCGCCAAGCAGCCGCAGCAGCTCGTCGCGGATGCGCGGCCCCGAGACCGTGAGCACGGCGCCCTCATCGATCGCGGCCAGGGCCTGACGCTCGGTCTCGAAGTCGAGCGCAAAGTCCAGCCGGGCGGAATAGCGCACCGCCCGCAGCAGACGGGTCGGGTCGTCGGTGAAGCTGCGCTCGTGCAGCACGCGGATCAGCTTCGACTGGATGTCGGCGACACCCCCGTGCGGATCGTGGAGGCGGCCCAGCTGGTCGCCGCTAAGTCCGATCGCCATCGCGTTGACGCTGAAGTCACGCCGGGCGAGGTCCTCGCGCAGCGAGGACCAGCGCACCCGCGGCAGCGCCCCGGGCTCGACGTAGAGCTCGGTGCGGGTGGAGGCCACGTCGATCACGACCCGGTCGGCGGTCACGGTTGCCGTGCCGAACCGCTCGTGGCGGACCACGGTGGCGCCGAGGCGGCGCGCGATCTCCTGCGCCGCGGTCACGCCGTCGCCCTCCACCGCGACGTCGAGGTCGAGCGCGGGCACGCCCCGCAACAGGTCACGTGGCATGCCGCCGACCAGATACGCGGGGGGCAGCCCCTCGAGGGTGGCGAGCAACCGCTCCACGCCGGGCGCGGCGCGCACCTTCTCCCTCAGCTCTGAGCCCACGGGCCTCATGGGCCCATTGTCGCTGACCACCCGGCCGCGACTACAGCCGCACCGGCACGCCGGCCGCGTCCATCGCGACCTTTGCCTCGCCGACCGTGTACTGGCCGTAGTGGAAGATCGAGGCACACAGCACGGCATCGGCCCGCCCCTGCTGGACGGCGTCGACGAGGTGCTCGAGCCGGCCCGCGCCGCCGGAGGCGATCACCGGCACGTCGACTGCATCGGCCACCTGGCGCGTGAGCTCCAGCTCGTAGCCGTCCTCGGTGCCGTCGCGATCCATGCTGGTGAGCAGGATCTCCCCCGCTCCGCGCGCCACCGCCTCGCGCACCCAGGTCACGGCCTCCAGTCCGGTCTCTGACCGCCCGCCGTTGACCACCACCTCGTAGCCGCTGGCGTCGTCACGCTTGCGGGCGTCGACGGCGAGGACCACGCATTGGGACCCGAACACCTGCGCCATGGCGCCGATCAGATCCGGGTCAGCCACCGCCGCGGAGTTGACCGAGACCTTGTCGCAGCCGGCGTCGAGCACCTTCTGGGCGTCGGCCGGAGAACGGATGCCGCCGCCGATCGTGAACGGGATGAATACGTCATCGGCCACCCGGCGCGCAAGCGCGGCCGCGGTCTCGCGCCGATCGCTTGACGCCGTGATGTCGAGGAACACGATCTCGTCGGCTCCCTCGTCCTGGTAGCGGGCGGCCAGCTCCACGGGGTCGCCGGCATCGCGGATGTCCACGAAGTTGGTGCCCTTGACCACGCGGCCCTTGTCCACGTCAAGGCAGGGGATGACCCGCTTGAGCGGAGTCATCAGGACTGGCTGCGGGGGGCTCGCGCCCCCCGCGCCCCCCAAGAATCCGTGGCCGGCTGCCGTGAATCTCCAGGGCGCGCGTCGAGCTCGGCCTGGGCCTGCTCGACCGTGAAACGGCCCTCGTACAGAGCCTTGCCCGAGATCACGCCGGTCAGGTTGACCAGGCGCAGGTCGCGCAGCGCGGCCATGTCCTGCACGCTGCCCACCCCGCCGGACCAGATCAGCTGACCACGCACGGCGTCGGAGATTCGCGTGACCTCCTCCACGTCGATGCCTTCGAGCATGCCGTCACGATCGGCGTTTGTGTAGATGAAGCGATGGGCCCCCTGCGCCTGCAGGCGCTCGATCAGCTGCTCGGGCAACATCTGTGTCGAGCGCGTCCATCCCGACACCGAGACGCGGCCGTCGCGCACGTCGACGCCCACGAGGATGCGCACGCCCCAGGTGGCCAGCGCCTCCTCGAGGAACGCGGCGTCGGTGTAGGCCGCTGTGCCGATCACCACGCGCTCGGCTCCAGCGGCCAGCGCCTCGCGCACCGAACCCAGCGAGCGCAGCCCTCCGCCGTACTCGACCGGTACGCCGAGCTCGGACGTGATGCGCTCGAGATGGTGCAGGTTGGCCGGCTCGCCGTCGCGGGCGCCGTCGAGGTCGACGACGTGCAGGTAGCGCGCGCCGGCATCGACGAACGACCGCGCCGCCTCCAGTGGGTCGTCGGCGTACACGGTCTCGTCTTCGAAACGGCCCTGGCGCAGGCGCACGGCCTTGCCGTCTCGAATGTCGACGGCCGGCAGCAGGATCATGCGGGCGCCGCCGCACACACCGAGGCGAAGTTGCGCAGCAGCGCCAATCCGTCGGGACCGGACTTCTCGGGGTGAAACTGCACGCCGAAGACGTTGTCGCGGGCCACCACCGAGGCGAACTCGGCGCCGTAGGTGGCCGTGCCGAGAAGATCCGCCGGGTTGGCAGGCCGGGCCACGAACGAGTGCACGTGGTAAAAGGCACAGGGGTCTGTCAAACCGGCTGTCAGCGGTGAGTCCTTGCGCCAGGAGACCGGGTTCCAGCCGATGTCAGGGATCTTCAGCCCGGGCGCGACCAGCATCTCGACCGAGCCCTCCATCAGGCCGATTCCCTCGGCGCCACCATGCTCGGTCGACCGCTCGAACAGCAACTGCATGCCCAGGCAGATGCCGATGATCGGCACACCGGCGTTGCGGCGCTCGTGCAACAGCTCGTCATAGCCCAGCGAGCGCACCATCTCCATCGCCCGCGGCATGGCGCCCACGCCCGGCAGCACGACACCGTCCGCGGCGCGGATCTGCTCGTGGTCGCGCGTGATCGACGTCCGGGCGCCCACATGCTCGAACGCCTTCTCGGCGGAGCGCAGGTTGCCCATCCCGTAATCGAGGAGCGCAATACAAGTCGGTGCGGTGCTCGCCCGATCGACGATCGGGCTGCGCTCCTCCCGCGTCACAACAGGCCCTTGGTCGACGGCACGCCTTGCACGCCGGGGTCGATCGCCACGGCCTCTGCCAGCGCCCGTGCGAACGCCTTGAACGCCGCCTCGATCATGTGGTGGGTGTTCGAGCCCGACTCGATCTTCATGTGCACCGTCACTCGCGCGGCCGACGAGACCGCGCGCAGGAACTCCTCGAGCAGGTCGGAGTCGAAGTCGGCCACCTGCTCGGCGGGCAGCTCGCCTGAGAACACCAAAAAGGCCCGGCCCGAGATGTCGAGCGCGCACGACGCGCGCGCCTCGTCCATCGGTACCACGGAGTGGCCGTAGCGGCGGATGCCCGAGCGATCGCCGAGCGCCTCGTCGAGCGCGCGCCCGAGCACGATGCCGGTGTCCTCCACCGTGTGGTGGGCCCCGGTCTGCAGGTCGCCGTCGACCTTGACGTCGAGGTCGAGCCGGCCGTGACGCGCCACGGCGTCGAGCATGTGGTCGAAGAAGCCGACCCCGGTGGAGCGCTCGCCGGCACCCCGGCCATCGAGGGTCAGGGAGAGGGTGACATCGGTTTCGCCGGTCGTGCGGCTGATCTGGGAGGTGCGGCTCACGCGCGGTGCTCCATCGATTCGGCGTGGACGGGAAAGCCCTCTGCGCGCGCCAGCGCGGCGCCCGCGGGTGCCAGGCGCCGGGCGGCACCTTCGGGCACGGTAACGCGCGCCATGCGCCGCCTGAACGTCGCGGCCGACAGCGCCGACTGGAACCTGGCGGCACCGCCGGTTGGAAGCACGTGGTTGGAGCCCGCGACGTAGTCGCCGAACGCGGTGGCCGAAGCGGACCCGACGAACAGGCACCCGGCGGCTCTCACCCGATCCGCGAGCGCTTCGGAGCGCGGGCCGACGAGCTCGAGGTGCTCGGGCGCCACGGCGTCGGCCAGCGCCACCGCGGCCTCCACATCGCGGGTGACCACGAGCGCCACGGCGGGATCGGCCACGCTTGGGCGGTCGGGCGCGAGCCGCTGGAGCTGGTCGCGAACCGCGCTCGCCAGTGCTCGGTCGGGCGTCATCAGACAGACCAGGCCGTCGTCGCCGTGCTCGGCTTGTGCCAGCAGATCGAGCGCGATGGCCTCGGCGTCCTGGGTGCCATCGGCCACCACGATCAGCTCGCTCGGGCCGGCTATGCCGTCGATTCCCACGGTGCCCGAGACCTGGCGCTTGGCCTCCTGCACCCAGCTGCTGCCGGGCCCCGCGATCACGTCAACGGGCTCTACCGACTCCGTGCCGTACGCCAGCGCCGCGATCGACTGGGCCCCGCCCATGCGGTAGACCTCGTTTACGCCGCACAGCGCGCACGCGGCCAGGATCACCGGGTGCGCCCTTCCCTCGGGACCGGGCGGTGCACTCGCCACCACCTGGTCGACCCCGGCCGACTTGGCCGTGACGGCCACCATCACCAGCGTCGACGGGTACGCAGCCCGTCCGGCGGGCACGTAGGCCGCAGCCCGGCGGACCGGAAGCTCCGCGATCTCGACGCGCTGGCCTTCGGGCAGCTCGATCTCGGCTGGCTCGCGCAGCTGAGCCACGACCACCGCCCTGACGTTGGCGATGGCCGTCCGCAGCCCAGCGAGCACGGCGGGCGTGAGCATCGCAACTGAAGCGTCGATCTCGGCCGGCTCCACGCGCAGCGCCGCCGGCGACACCTCGGCGTGGTCGAAGCGCCGCGTGAGCTCGGCTACGGCCGCGTCCCCCCCACCGCGCACGTGATCGATGATCGCGCGCACGTCGTCCTCCACGTCGCGGGGGTCGGGCGCAAGGGCGCGCAGCTGGGCGGCAGTGGTGGTGGGTCCGAGCTCGGAGATCCTCATGACCGGTCCTGGCGGATGCGCTCGACCAGGTCGTCGATCGCGGCGGCCTTGAGCTTGTGGGCCACCGGATTGGCGATCAGCCGCGCGGTGCAGACCGTGATCTCCTCCAGCACCTCGAGGTCGTTCTCGCGCAGGGTGGTGCCCGTGGCCGTGAGGTCCACGATGCCGTCGACCAGGCCCGTAAGCGGTGCCAGCTCGACCGATCCCTTGACCTCGACGATCTCCGCCTGGCGGCCCGTCTTTGAGAAGTGCGCGTTGGCGATCAGCGGATATTTCGTGGCTATGCGTACCCGGCCGAGGCGCCGCAGCGCCTCACCCATCGCGTCGTCGCCGCGGCGGGCCGCCACCACCATGTCGCAGCGTCCGAAGCCCAGGTCGAGCAGCTCGTAGACCTCGCGCTCGGGCTGCTCCAGCAGCACGTCCTTGCCCGTGATGCCGATATCGGCCGCGCCGTGGGCCACATAAGTGGGCACGTCGCTGGGCCGCATGGTCACGATTCCGGCGTCCTCGAAGAGCAGCTTGCGGTCGTTCGACCGGACCTCGGTCGTGTCGATGTCCAGCCGGTCGAGCAGGTCGAGCGTGCCGCTCATCAGCGCGCCGCGGGGAACCGCGATCACCAGATCGCTCATGTCAATGCCTCCTCCGCCGTACGCGCAACGTGCACGCGCTGGACGTCGAGCCCGAAGCCACACGCCGGCCGCGGCTCGCCGAAGCGGCCTACCAGGTCGTCGTAGCGCCCGCCCCCGCCAAGGGTGAAGCCCACCGCCGGGTCATAGACCTCGTACACGGCGCCGGTGTAGTAGCCGAGGTCGCGAACGAGCCCGAGGTCGAGGATCACGCGGTCGGCCACACCACGCTGCTCGAGTGCCTCGTATAGCGCCTGGAGGCCGTCCACGGCGCGTCCTGCCACCTTCTCCGCCCGAGCGAGGACATCCGGGCCGCCACGCAGCTCGGGCAGCCGCACGAGCACGCGCCGTGCCGAGTCGGAGAGCCCGAGCTGATCGACCCGCATCTCCAGCCCGACCAGGTCGCGCGCGGAAAGGCGGCGCAGCAGGTCGTGGCGATCGGCCTCGGGCACCTCGAAATCCTCGAGCAGGTCGCGATAGAGCGCGCCGTCGCCAAGGCCGACGCGGTGGCGCTGCAGGCCGGAGCGGCTAAGCCCATCGATCAGCAGCGCGATGGCCTCGGCCTCGCCCTCGGGGCCGGCCACGCCGATCAACTCGGCGCCGGCCTGGAGGAACTCGCGCTGCTGCCCGCTGCCCTTGCCGATCTCGCGGTAGGCGTGCGCCACGTAACACAGGCGTAGCGGCCCGCCTTCGGACCGGTATCTCGTTGCGGCCACGCGGGCGATCGGGATGGTCATGTCAGAACGCAGGGCCAGCACGTTGCCCTGGTCGTCGAACAGGCGGAACCCGGCGCCGGCGGCGCGGTCATCGCCCGCGCGCAGCACCTCGTCGTATTCGATCGCGGGCGTCCAGACCTCGCCGTAGCCGGAGGCCTCGAACGTTGCCCGCAACCGTTCGGTGATCGCGCGGAGCTCGCGCATCTCGTCCGGCAGCACGTCACGCGTACCCGGTGGGATCGGGTGGATCAAGAGGATGCCTCGGACAGATTGCGCATCCATGCCCAATCCGTGGTTGGCTCAGGCGGAGAGCTGCTCGGGCGCACGCGCACCCTGGGCGGGCACCCGCTCGATGTGGGCGCCGAGCCCGCGCAGCCGTTCGTCGATCCGCTCATAGCCGCGGTCGATCTGGCGCACGTTGCCGATCTCCGACGTGCCCTCTGCGCACAGCGCCGCGATGAGCAGCGCCATGCCTGCCCGGATGTCCGGGCTCTCCATGCGCTCACCATGAAGTCGGCTCGGGCCGCTCACGACCGCACGGTGCGGATCGCAGAGCAGTACCCGAGCGCCCATGGATACGAGCTTGTCGACGAAGAACAGCCTGTTCTCGAACATCTTCTCGTGGATCAGCACCATGCCCTCGGACTGCGTGGCAAGCGCCAGCGCGATGCTGGTGAGGTCGGCGGGAAACGCCGGCCACGGGCCATCCTCGATCTTCGACACCGCGTCACCCTCGTCGTCCTTGATCTGCAGCGACTGGCCGGGCGGCACGATCACGTCGGCCGCGTCGTACTCGATTCGGCAGCCGAGCCGTTCGAACGCCAGTCGCGTCATGCGCAGGTCGTCGGAGTTCACGTCCTTGATCCGCAGCTCGCCGCCGGTGCAGGCGGCAAGCGCGATGAAGCTGGCGACCTCGATGTAGTCGGGCCCGATGGCGTAGTCGGCGCCGCCGAGCGTGTTCTCGCCGTGCACCACCAGAACGTTGGAGCCGATGCCCTCGATCCGCGCGCCCATCTGCAGCAGCAGCCGCGCCAGGTCCTGGACGTGGGGCTCAGACGCCGCGTTGTGGATAACCGTCGACCCGGGCGTGAGCGCGGCCGCCATGAGGGCGTTCTCGGTGGCCATCACCGACGGCTCGTCCATGAAGAAGTCGCAGGCGCGCAGCCCGTTGGCGGGCGCCGCTATCGAGTAGGAGCGTCCACCTTCGACCGTCGCGCCGAGCGCGCGGAATGCGTCGAGATGGGGATCGAGTCGGCGGCGCCCGATCACATCGCCGCCGGGCGGGGGCATGTCGGCCCGGCCAAAGCGTGCGAGCAATGGTCCCGCGAGCAGGAACGATGCACGGATCTGCTCGGTCAGGCTCGCATCGAGCGGCACCGAGCGCACGTCCGCCGCGCAGATGGCCACGACGTTGTCCTCGCGCCACTCGGCGGTGGCGCCGAGCCCGCGCAGGAGGTTGACCATTGCCTCGACGTCTCTAATCCGCGGGATGTTTCGCAGCACGACCTCCTCCTCGGTGAGGAGCGTGGCCGCGAGCGCGGGTAGGGCGGCGTTCTTGTTGCCGGCCGGCACGACCGTGCCAGACAGCGGTTGGCCGCCTTCGATGATGAACTTTTCCATGCGTGGGTCCGTCGGGGTCGGGGCCTCGGACGGCTGCGCAAGGGTAGCGGAGGGCATCTCGCAAGCGGAGTTCGTTTCCCGCCCTCGATACCCTGCCGGCGTGCCTTCACCGACACGAGACGAGGCCTTGGAGCTGTTCTGCGAGTGGACCGAGTCCGACTCCCTGCGCAAGCACGTGCTGGGCGTCGAGGCGGCGATGGTTGCCTACGCCCGCATCGGCGGCCACGACGAGGAGCTGTGGGCCGCCACCGGCATCCTGCACGATCTCGACTACGAGAAGCACCCGGATCTGGAGACCGGCCACCCACGGATATCGCTCGAGCTGTTCGATCAGCTCGACTACCCGCAGGAGCTGATCGACGCGGTGGCCGGCCACGCCCCCTACCTCGGCGTCCCCCGCGAGACCCCGCTGGCAAGGACGCTCTACGCCGTCGACGAGCTCAGCGGCTTCGTGGCCGCCTGCGCCCTGGTCCGCCCGACCGGCATCGAGGGCATGGCACCCAAGTCCGTGAAGAAGAAGCTCAAGCAGCCGAGCTTTGCTGCCGCGCTGCCGCGCGAGGAGATGCGGGCCGCCGCCGACGAGCTCGGGGTCGACTTCGACGAGCACCTGCGCGTCGTGATAGCCGCCATGGAGGAGCGCCGCGAGCAGCTCGGGCTTGCGGCGTCGCAGCAGACCTAGGTGTAGTTCCTAAGCACGTTGTTCATCCGGCCCTCCTTGGAGGCTGGGGGTGTCTAACGCCACCCAGATCCAAGGAGTCACCGGATGAAGCTGCACGCTAATGCCCCGCTCGGCCCGAAGGGCAGGGCGATCAT
>JBBRYL010000017.1:0-46569 GCA_038237685.1 Solirubrobacterales bacterium
CAGGAACCCGGCCGCCCCGATCACGTCGAGCACGACGTTGGCCGCGGCAGCGATCACCGGGCCGCCCGCGAACGTGGATCCGTGGTCGCCGGGCTGAAGCACGTCGGAGTAGTCGGGGGACGCCAGACAGGCGCCGATCGGCAGCCCGCCGCCCAGCCCCTTGGCCACGGTCATCACGTCAGGGCGCACGCCGGAGTCCTGCCAGCCCCACATCTGGCCGGTGCGGCCCATGCCGCACTGGATCTCGTCGAAGATCAGCAGCGCGCCCGTGGCATCGCAGGCGGTGCGAGCGGCGCTCAGCGTCTCGGCCGAGATCGGGTGGATGCCGCTCTCGCCCTGGATCGGCTCGAGCAACACCGCGGCCGTCCGGTCGGTCACTGCGGCGGTGATTGCATCGGCGTCGTCGCGCGCCACCACGGTGAAGCCCGGCACCAGTGGCGCGAACGGCGCCTGCTTGGCCTCCTGAGGGGTGGCCGACAGGGCCCCCATCGTGCGGCCGTGAAAGCCGCCCTGCATGACCACGAAGCCGCCCTCAGGGCGGTGGCGGCGGGCCAGCTTGAGCGCACATTCGATCGCCTCGGCGCCGGAGTTGGTGAAGAATCCACGGCCACCGAGGGCCAGTTGTGACAGGCGCGCCGCCAGCCGCATGATCTGCTCGGTGTAGTACAGGTTTCCCACGTGCATGAGCCGCCGCGCCTGCTCGGTCACGGCCTCCACGACAGCGGGATGGCAATGCCCGACCTGCACCACCGAGATGCCGGCGAGGAAGTCGAGGTACTCGTTGCCGTCGGCGTCCCACAGACGCGTGCCCTCGCCGCGCACGAACTCGACGGGGTTGCGCACGTAGGTGCCCATCACGCCCTGGGCCTCCCAGTCCTGGAGCCGCTCTAGGGCCACAGCTTCGTCCCGATGCCCTCGTCTGTGAACAGCTCCAGAAGCAGCGCATGAGGTCGCCGGCCGTCGATGATGTAGGCGTTGCGCGCCCCTCCCTCGAGCGCCTGCACACAGGCCTCGAGCTTGGGCCGCATGCCACCGGAGACGCCCGGCAGCGCCGCGCGCACCTCGTCGGCGGTGCTCTGGGAGATGCGCGAGTCGGGGTCGGCGGGATCGCTCAGCCAACCGATCACGTCGGTCAGGAAGATGCATTTGTACGCCCCCAGCGCGCTGGCCACCGCGGCCGCCGCCGCATCGGCGTTCACGTTGTAGGACTGGCCCTCGGCGTCGGCGCCCACCGAGGCGATCACCGGGATGTAGTCCTCGGCGATGTGGTGCAGCACGCCGGCGTTGACACGCTCGATCTCACCGACGAAGCCGATGTCGCGATTGCCCGACGCGAGCTGCTTGCGCACCTGGAACAGCATGCCGTCGTCGCCGCACAACCCCACGGCGGGCTGGCCGTGGCGGCCCAGCAGCAGCACGATGTCCTTGTTCTGCTTGCCGACCAGCACCATCTTCGCCACCTCGACAGTGGCGGCGTCGGATACCCGCAGGCCGTCTACGAACTCGACCTCCATGCCCAGCCGCTCCATGTAGCCGGTGATGGCAGGCCCACCGCCGTGCACCACCACGGGGTTCAGCCCGACGTACTTCAACAGCACCACGTCGCGCGCGAACTGCTCGCGCAACTCGGGGTCGACCATGGCCGCGCCACCGTACTTGATGACCACCGTGCGACCGTGGAAGTCGAGGATGTAGGGCAGCGCCTCGAGGAGTGTCTCGACGTCTCTCATGTCATGTAGTCCGCGTTTATGGTCACGTAGTCGTGTGTGAGGTCGCTGAAGAAGACCTCCGCCTCGCCGCCGTCACCGGGCACGCCGATCTCAAACTCGACCTCGGCGGCGGCGAACGAGGCCTCCACGCGGACCCACTCGTCCGGGTACTCGAGCTCGACCATAGTTCCCTGTGACACCACGAGCAGCCCGTCCACGGCCAGGTCGACCAGGAACTCCGACCGCCCCGCGAGTCCCTGCCCGACGGCCTGGAGGATCCGGCCGAAGTTCGGGTCGGCTCCGGCCATCGCGGTCTTGACGAGCGGCGAGTTGGCCACGCCCCGGGCAACGGGACCGACTGTCTCGGCGTCGCCGCGCACCACCACGCGGCCGACGCGCGAAGCACCCTCGCCGTCGGCCACCATCTCGAGCGCGAGCTGGCGCAAGAGCGCGTCGAGGGATGCGCCAAGGGCCAGCTCGTCGGGAGACTCGGGGACCACCTGCACCCCGGAGGCACCGTTGGCCATCACGATGACGGCGTCGTTGGTCGACAGCTGGCCGTCGACCGAGATGCGGTCGAAGCTGCGCTTGACGCACACGCCGGTTAGCAGGTCCAAGGTCTCGGGCGCGAGCCCGGCGTCGGTCTGTACGAAGCACAGCATCGTGGCGAAGTGCGGAGAGATCATCCCGCCGCCCTTGGCCTGGGCGGCCAGCCGCACCGTTGCGCCCGAGGGCAGCGCCAGCTCCAGGCAGGCGCGCTTGGGCCCCTTGTCTGTGGTCAGGATGCTCTCGGAGAAGGCTTTGGCGTTTGGCGCCAGCGCCTGGGCGGCGTGGCGGATCCCCGCGATGGCCTTGTCGTGCGGAAGCTCGCGCGCGATCACCCCGGTGGAGGCCACGGCCACCTGCGCTGGCTCCAGGTCGAGCGCCTCGGCGGCAGCAGCCTGCTGGGCACGCGCGGTCGCAAGGCCGCGCTCGCCGTCGGACACGTTGGCGTTGCCCGAGTTCACGGCGATCGCCCGCAGCGCTGAGAGATTCGCCTCGTGACAGACAGAGATCGGGGCGGCTACGAGGGCATTTCGCGTGAACCGGGCCGCGGACGTCGTACGCTCGCGCTCGGAGTAGATCAACCCCACATCCTGGCCATCGGGCTTGATGCCGGCCGCCACCCCGCCCGCGGCGAAGCCCTCGGGCAGCGCTGTCGGCGCCAGCTCGGTCACGTGGTCGGGACGGTCGACCCAACGCGAGCGGAAGAAGCTGCTCACAGCAGTCCCTCGGTCTCGTCGAGCCCGAGCATCAGGTTGAGGTCCTGGACGGCTTGGCCGGCCGCTCCCTTCCAGAGGTTGTCGATGGCCGACTCGATCAGCACACGGTTGCCGCTCACGGTGCCGTACAGCCGCGCGCGGTTGGTGCCGCGAACGTCGGCTGTCCGCGGCGGCGAGTCGACGACCTCCACGAAGGGCTCGCCATCGTAGGCGCCGTGCAGCAGCTCGCGCACGTCCTCGCGCGTGAGGTCCGACTCGGTGATGGCGTAACAGCTGGCCAGCAGCCCCTGGTCGACGGGGATCAGGTGCGGCACGAACGTGATGGCCACATGGCCGCCAAGCTCCTGATCGAGCTCGGCGCTGTGGCGGTGCCCCTCGGTCTTGTAGGCGTTCACGTTGTCCGCTGCCGACACGTAGTGGGTCTCCTGCGTCGCCTCGCGGCCGGCGCCCGAAACGCCGGTCTTTATGTCCACCACCACGTCGCGCAGGTAATCGCGAAGCGGCCACAGCCCGAGCAAGGCGGCGGTGGAGTTGCATCCGGGGCCGGCGACCAGCGATGCCTGCCTGATCTGATCGCGGTGGCCGTTGATCTCGGGCAGGCCGTAGACGGCCTCGCCGAGCAGCTCGGGAGCCTCGTGGGGCTGATACCACCGCTCGTAGCGCTGCCGGTCAAGCCGGAAGTCGGCGGAGAAGTCGACCACCTTGAGCCCACGCTCGCGCAGCGCCCGCACCGCCGGCGCCGCGGCCTTGTGCGGGTAGGCGACGAGCGCGGCGTCGGCCGCTTCGGCGATGGCGTCGGCGTCGAACTCGGCCATCGTCGAGTCGATGCGGTGGATCGGATAGAGCTCGTCGTGGCGGCGCCCGGCGTCGCTGCGCGCGGTGACCGCGGTCAGCTCGAGCCCCGGATGGCGCTGAACGATGCCGGCGCCGAGGGCGCCTCCGTATCCGGCAGCGCCCACGACGGCGATCCGGGGGCTAGCCACGCAGCCGCCCTCCGATGCCCTCGAGCGCGCCCTCGATCGCGGCGCGCCTGTCGGTGACCTCGGCCTCGGTGAGCGTTCGGTCGGGGGCACGGAACTCCAGGCGGAGCGCCAGCGAGCGGTGCTCTGCGCCGACCTGCTCGCCCTCGTAGACGTCGAACACTTCCGCGCGGGCGAGCAGGTCTCCCCCGGCCTCGAGGATCGTCGTGCGCACTATCCCGGCATCCACGTCCAGGGGCGCCACCACCGCGATGTCCTGGAGCACGGCGGGAAAGCTCGTGACGTCGACGAAGGTCGCGATCGCGGGAGCCAGATGCGCCAGCACGGCGAAGTCCAGCTCGAAGGCGGCGGCGCCGTCGAGGTCCCATTCGGCAGCCACCGAGGGGTGCAGCTCTCCCACCCAGCCGAGCGCGTGGCCCTCACAGCCGACCGCCGCGGTGCGGCCCGGGTGCAGGAACGGCTCCGTGGCACGCGCGAATTCCATGTCGAGACCGGCCACCGAGGCGATCGCCTCGACCACGCCTTTCGCGGCGTAGAAGTCGCCGGGCGCGGCCGCCCGCCGCCACGTGCCGGCCGCGCCGCGCGTGAGCAGGCCCGCCAGATGGCGACCCTCCGGGACGGGCCTCCGCCCAGCCGGGCTGCCGTCGGGCGCCTCGAACGACTCCGCATGCAGATAGACGTGGGCGGACTCGAAGAGCGCGAGGTCGCGCGATCCGCGTGCGGCGTTGTCGCGCGCGGCGTCGAGCAGGCCGGGCAGCAGCAGCGGGCGCATCACGCTCTGGTCCTCGCTGAGCGGGTTGGCGAGGGCCAGCGCGGGCTGGTCGCCCAGCCGCAGCTTGGCCAGGGTGGCAGGCGCCGTGAAGCTCCACCCGACGATCTCGTCGAGCCCGCGGTCGCGCAGGGCATCCTCGAGCCGGCGTTGGAGCCGCTGCTCGGGCGTCAACCGGCCGACCGCGCCGTGGCGGGCCGGCAGGGTGACCGGCAGGTTCTCGAGCCCATGCACCCGCGCGACCTCCTCAAGCAGGTCGGCCTCGCGCTGCACGTCGGCGTCGCGCCAGTACGGAACGGTCACATCGAGCACGCCGCCTGCCCCCCGATATGGGTCGCCGCGCGCAACCTCGAAGCCAAGCGACTCGAGCCTTCCTACCACCTCGTCCTCACAGATGGCCTTGCCGAGCAGGCCCAGCACGCGCTCCATCCTCAGTCGCACGATTCGCGGCTCGAGCGGCTCGGGGTAGACGTCGATGGTCTCAGGCACCATTCGTGCGCCGCAGAGCTCCACGAGCAGCCGCGCGGTCAAGTGCTGGGCGGCCATCGCGTTCTCGGGATGCAGCTGCTTCTCGAACCGAGTCGACGCCTCGGAACGGAGGGTCAGCGCCTTCGACGTCCGGAGGATGTTTGGACCCGAGAACGTGGCCGCCTCTACCAGCACGCGCGTCGTCTTGTCAGACACCTCCGACACCTGGCCGCCCATCACGCCGGCGATGCCCGTCGGGCCCTCGGCGTCGCAGATCAGCGCCATGTCGGCGCCGAAGGTGCGCTCGGAGCCGTCCAGCGTGGTCATCGTCTCGCCCTCGCTGGCGCGGCGCACGATGATCCGGTCGCCGCGCACCTCGTCGAGGTCGAAGGTGTGGATCGGCTGGCCACACTCGAGCATCACGTAGTTGGAGATGTCGACGATGTTGGAGATCGGGCGCTGGCCGGCGGCCACGAGGCGCTGGCGCAGCCAGGCGGGCGACGGGCCGACCGTCACGTCCTCGTATACCCGCGCGGTGTAGCGCAGGCAGATCTCGGGGTCGGCGATCTCGATGGCCACGTGATCCTGCGCGGAGTCCTCGCCGGTGGCGATGGCGTCGGCCACCGTCGGATCGTCGCCGAGCGGCGCCCCCGTGGCGGCGTGCACCTCGCGCGCCATCCCGTAGACCGACAGGCAGTCGGGCCGGTTGGGTGTGATCTCCAGCTCGAGCACTACGTCTGCGATCGGCAGGCTGTCCGCCAGCGGGGCCCCGGCCTGCAGCGCGTCGTCCAGAACAACGATGCCATCGTGGCCCGGGCCGATGCCCAGTTCGTCCTCGGCGCAGATCATCCCGCTGGAAGTGACGCCCCGGAGCTTGGCCTCGCCGAGCTTCAAGCCGTCGGGCATCACGGCACCCGGTAACGCCAGCGCCACGGTCTGACCCGCGGCCACGTTGGGCGCTCCACAGACGATCGTGCGGTTCGCACCCGAGCCGTCCTCCACCACACACACGTTGAGCCGGTCGGCGTCGGGGTGCTTCTGGCACTCCACGACCTTCCCGACCACGAAGTTCGCGGTCTCCCCTACGCCCACGTGCTCGATCCGCTCGAGCTCGGTGCCCGTCAGGTCGAGGCGGTCGCCGATGCCGGCGGCATCGAGCGGTGGGTCGCAGTGGTCGCGCAGCCAGCGCAGCGGCAGCCTCATGCGCCGAACTGCTCCAGGAAGCGCACGTCGTTCTCATAGAACATCCGCAGGTCGGGCACCGAGTGGCGCAGCATCGCGATCCGCTCGATGCCCATGCCAAAGGCGAAGCCCTGGACCTTTTCGGGGTCGTAGCCGTTGCCGGCCACGAAGCCCAGCACGTTGGGGTCGACCATGCCCGAGCCAAGGATCTCGATCCAGCCCGAGCCCTTGCACAGCGAGCAGCGCGAGCCGTCTCGCAGGTGGCCGGCCCCGCCACACTTGAAGCAGCTCACGTCGACCTCGACGCTTGGCTCGGTGAACGGGAAGTAGTGAGGGCGCAGGCGGATGCGGCGGTCCTCGCCGAAGATCGCCTTTGCGAACTCCAGCAGCACGCCCTGCAGATCGGCCAGCGTGATGTCCTCGTCCACCGCCAGGCCCTCGACCTGGTGGAACATCGGCGTGTGCGTGGCGTCGTTGTCACGCCGGTAGGCCTTGCCCGGCACGATCAGGTAGATCGGCGGCGCCTGGGCCTCCATCGAGCGCACCTGCATCGGCGAGGTGTGGGTGCGCAGCAGCACGTCGTCTGAGAAGTAGAAGGTGTCCGCCAGCATCCGCGCCGGGTGGTCGGGCGGGTGGTTGAGCGCCGTGAAGTTGTAGTGGTCGTACTCGACCTCCGGGCCCTCGGCCACCGAGAAGCCCAAGCCCAGGAACACGTCCTCGATCTCGCGCCTGGTCTCAGTGATCAAGTGCAGGTAACCGGGGGCGGCGGGCGGATCGCCGGGCAGGGTGACATCGATGGCGTCGGTGCGCAGCCGTTCGTCGAGCTCCGAGGCGCCGAGCGCGCCCTCGCGTTCGTCGAGCAACGCCTCCAGCGCCTGCTTGACCTGGTTCGCGCCTTTGCCCACCGGGCCGCGCTGGTCGGGCGGAAGCTCGCCGATCGAGCGCAGCATGCCGGTGAGCTCGGACTTGCGGCCCAGGTAGCGCACCCGCAGCTCCTCGACCTCAGCCGCCGAGCCGGCCGCGGCCACAGCCGCCTCACCCTCGGCGCGGATCTCGGTCAGGCGTGCGGGGGCGTCAGCCATCGGGGTTGACTCTATTGCGCAGCTCGTAGAGCCCGATGGTGGCCGCCATCGCCGCGTTGAGCGATTCTGGGCCGTCGTTGCGAAGGGCGATCCGGGCGCGCGCATCGGCTGCTTCGGCGACCTCGGCGGGCAGTCCTTCGCGCTCGGCGCCGACCAGCAGGACGACGGGCGCCTCGATCACCTGGGCGGCCTCCCCGACCGTGTCGGGCGCGGCCCCGTCGAGGGCGACCGTGGTTCCGGCCAGGTCGGCAAGATTCGCCTGGGCGGGCGGGCGCGCGAACACCGACCCCATGCTGGCCCGCACGGCCTTGGGCGAGAACGGGTCGGCACACCCCGGCCCGAGCGCCACCGGCCCGTCGCACAGCGCGTGTGCCGAACGGAAGATCGTGCCGACGTTGCCCGGATCCGACACGCCGTGCAGGTAGACCGACAGCGCACCGCCAGCCTCCGAGAACCGCTTCCGGTACACGCCGATCACCCGGCTGCCCGACCCGAGTGAGCTCACGCGGTCCAGCAGCTCGGGCTCCACGTCGTCACCCGACCACAGCAGCACCTCGGGCTCGAAGCCGTGCGTGCGCGCGGCGGCGATCAGATCCTCGCCCTCGGCCACGAACAGCCCAGACTCGTCCCGCGCCTTCTTGCGCTGGAGCTTGCGGATGAGCTTGAGCTGGCTGTTGTCGGGTGCGGTGATCATTTTGGGGGTGCGGATGGTCATGCGGAGGATTCGGCATCCCTGCCAAATCCTCCCCCGGAACGAAAAGGGGCGCCCTTGCTGGGCGCCCCGGGAGAAGATTCGCTGGCCGTTACCTTGAATCAGGCAGCGGCCGCCTCCCGGGCGATCTCGGTAAAACGTCGGAAGGTGTCCTTGTCGTGGATCGCCATGTCGGACAGCACTTTGCGGTCCAGCTCGACGCCGGCCAGCTTCAGCCCGTGCATGAAGGTGCCATAGGTCATGCCCTCTTGGCGGGCTGCGGCGTTGATGCGCGTGATCCACAGCCTGCGGAAGTCGCGCTTCTTGTTGCGCCGGTCGCGGTAGGCGTAGGTGTCGGCCTTGAGGAGTGTCTCCTTGGCCTGCTTGTAGCTGGAGTGGCGCTGGCCGCGGAAGCCCTTGGCGCGCTCGAGCGTGGAGCGGCGCTTCTTCCGCGCATGCACCGACCGCTTGACGCGACTCATGGCTTGAGCAGGTCCTTGACCCGCTTCTCATCGGCCTTGGCCACGAGCAGCGGCCGGCCGAGACGACGCCGACGCTTGGCGTTCTTCTTCTCGAGGATGTGGCTGGTCATGCCGTGGCGGGCCCGGATCTTCCCGGTGCCCGTCTTGCGAAAGCGCTTCTTGGCGCCCGAATGGCTCTTCATCTTCGGCATGGCGACGCTGTATTGAAGCAGACGACGTGCGGTTAGGCGGGCTGCTCGGCCGAAGCGGGCGCGCCGTCGTCGCCGTTGGTCGCTGCCTCGACCTTCTTGGGCATCGGCGACAGCAACATGGTCATGTTGCGGCCGTCCTGGATCGGACGCTGGTCGATGACCCCGAGGTCGGCGACGTCCTCGGCCAGGCGCATGAGCAGGGCAACCCCGCGCTCCGGATGGGACTGCTCGCGCCCCCGGAACATGATCGTGACCTTCACGCGGTCGTCGCCGTTTAAGAACCGCACCACGTGGCTCTTCTTGGTCTCGTAGTCGTTGTCCGCGATCTTCGGACGCAGCTTGATCTCGCGCACGTTCACGGTCTTCTGGTGCTTGCGGGCCTGCTTTGCCTTCTGCTCCTGCTCGTACTTGTACTTCGAGTAGTCGAGCACCCGGCAGACGGGCGGCTTGGCCTCGGCGGCCACCTCGACGAGGTCGAGGTCGCGCTCGCGGGCATACGCAAGGGCCTCGTCAATCGGCACGACGCCGATCTGGTTGCCGTCGTCTCCCACCAAACGGACTTCGCGAACGCGGATGCGCTCATTGATGCGGGTGTCGTCACGATCCGGCGGACGCCGGTCGAACCTGCGCGGAACCGGCACTAAGCGGAATCCTCGCTAGACGGCAAAGAGATGAGAAACGGTGTCGGGAGAGGGCACAGGCGGGTCAACGGCAACGGCGCGTGGTGTGGGTGCCCTTCATCAGCCGCCGACTATAGCGCGATCACAGGCGTGCCTCGACCGAACCCAGCACCGACTCGGCGAAGTCGCTCGTGCTTGATGGCCCGAGGTCCCCCTCCCCATGCCGGCGCACCCCAACCTGGCCGCTTTCGGCCTCGCGGTCGCCCACGATGAGGAGATAGGGCACCTTGCTGAGCTCGCCGTCGCGGATCTTGCGCCCGACCGACTCGGCGCGATCGTCGACCGTTACGCGCAGACCACCGTCTCGGAGCTCGCGCGCCACGTCGGACGCGTAGGCGTTGTGGCGGTCGGCAATCGGCAGCACGAGCGCCTGCACCGGCGCCAGCCAGAGCGGGAATTCGCCCGCGTAGTGCTCGATCAGGATGCCGATGAAGCGCTCGTAAGACCCCATCAGGGCCCGGTGGATCATGACCGGCCGGTGCTCCTCGTTGTCCGCGCCCGTGTAGCCGAGCTCGAAGCGCTCGGGGAAGGAGTAGTCGAGCTGAACCGTGCCGAGCTGCCACGCGCGCCCGAGCGAGTCGGTCACGTGTAAGTCGATCTTCGGGCCGTAGAAGGCACCGTCGCCTTCGTTGATCGTGTACTCGAGTCCCTGAGACTGCAGCGCCTGGGTCAGAGCGCCCTCGGCGTGGTCCCAGAGCTCGTCGCTTCCCAGGCGGTCGCCGGGTCGTGTGGACAGCTCGAGCTGTGGCTCGAGACCGAAGATCCGGTAGGTCTCGAAGGCGAAGTCCAGACAGCCGGCGACTTCCTCTTGGATCTGGGCCTCTGTACAAAAGATGTGGGCGTCGTCCTGCGCGAAGTGGCGCACCCGCATCAGCCCGTGCAGCGTGCCCGAGAGCTCGTTACGGTGCAGTAGACCGGGCTCTGAGTAACGCACCGGCAGATCGCGATAAGACCATTTCTGCCGGCCGAACAAGTGCGCGTGACCGGGGCAGTTCATCGGCTTCATCGCCATCGGACGGTCTTCGGCCGAGGTCAGAAACATGTTCTCGCGGTACTTGCCCCAGTGCCCCGAGGTCTGCCACAGCGAGCTGTCATAGATCTGCGGCGTCTTGACCTCGCTGTAGCCGCGTGGTTCACCCATCTTGCGAGAGAGCTCCACGAGCGCGTTGAACACGCGCGTGCCGTTGGGCAGCCAAAAGGCCGCGCCCGGCGACACGTCGGAGAAGGTGAACAGCCCGAGCTGCTGGCCGAGCCGGCGGTGGTCGCGCTTGCGCGCCTCCTCGAGGCGCTCGATGTGGGCCTGAAGGTCCTCCTTGGACAAAAACGCCGTCCCGTAGATCCTGGTGAGCATCGTGTTGTCGGAGTTCCCCCGCCAGTACGCGCCGGCCACGCTCGTGAGCTTGAACGCCTTGATCCGCTTGGTGCCGGGTGCGTGGGGGCCGCGGCAGAGGTCTGTGAAGGGGCCGTTGCGATAGAGCGAGACCGAGTCGAGCGGGCGGGCGGGATCGGCGTTCTCGACGAGATCCTCGATCAGCTCGACCTTGTAGTCCTGGCCCTCGGCGCGGAACTTCCCGATCGCGTCGTCCGGTGACAGCTCCGAGCGCTCGAAGGCCTCGTCGGCCTTGACGTGCTCGCGCATCTTCTGCTCGATCGTCTCGAAGTCGGACTCAGAGACGGTGACGCCCTCGGGAAACTCGAAGTCGTAATAGAAGCCATCCTCGATCGGGGGGCCGATCGAGATCTTCACCCCGGGATAGAGCTCGATCACCGCGGCCGCCAACACGTGGGCGGTGTCGTGGCGAATCAGCCACAGCGCGTCCTCCGCGAGCGTGCCCCCGCTCTTGGGGGTCACGATCTGAATCGTCGCCCCATCGGGCAGCGGCGCCGCGAGGTCGCGCAGCTCGCCGTCGACCCGCACCCCGAGGGCTACACGGCCGAGCCCCGCGCTGATGGCGGCAGCGGCATCGGCGCCGTTGGCGCCGGCGTCTAGCTCAAGGGGCGAGCCGTCGGGAAGCGTGACCGTCATGGGCCCCGGAACCTAGTGGGACCGCGGGCCGGGCGCGGTCGTGCGTGTGTGACGCACGTCACGGACGGCCGTCGAGGCGCCTCTAGCGTCCGTAGGTCGAGTCGTCCTTCCGGGCATGCACGCCCACCTCGACTCCCTCCCCGCGCCCAGATGGCGTGACACGCCGGCTCAGCCGGCCTCTTCGTTCCCGATGTCAGGAGGACAACCCCGTGCGCAAGATGCTTGTCGTACCCGCATTGCTTTCCCTCGCCGTGGCCCCCAACGCAATGGCTCTTCCCTCGGATCTCGGCGCCAAGGCCCAGTCCCCCACGGCCGTGCCGAGCCCGGACACCGGCAAGAACCTCGTTGCCAAGCCTCGGCCCAAGGTGGCCGTCCCTCCTCAGCTCCAGGCGATCGCCTCCTGCGAATCCGGCGCCAACCCGCGGTCGGTGAGCTCGACGGGCCAGTACCGCGGCAAGTACCAGTTCTCGCGCGAGACCTGGGCTGCGAACGGCGGAACCGGCGACCCCGCCGCGGCGTCTGAAGCAGAGCAGGACCAGCGCGCCGCGATGCTCTACGCGCGATCGGGTCCGGGCCAATGGCCCGTCTGCGGCCAATAGGCTGACCCATGTGGCAGCGCTGGTAGCGATCCCGTCGAACCTCGGCTACCTGGCGCTCGCCCTGCTTGTCGGCGCCGAGTCGATGGGGGTGCCTCTACCGGGCGAGACCGCGCTCATCACGGCCGCCATCCTGGCCCAAGACGGCTCGCTGCACATCGAGGTCGTGATCGCGATCGCCGCTGCAGCCGCCATCGTCGGCGACAACATCGGCTATCTGATCGGCCGGCGCTTTGGCCGCGCGCTGCTCACCAGACCAGGCCGCTGGGATGCCAGGCGGCGCAACGCGCTCGTGGCCGGTGAGGCATTCTTTGACCGCCACGGGCCCAAGGCGGTGTTCTTCGGCCGGTTCGTCGCGGCGCTGCGCATCTGGGCCGCGTGGATTGCCGGGATGACGCACATGCCGTGGCGCAGCTTCCTGCTCTGGAACGCGCTCGGCGGCGTGGTGTGGGCTGTGACCTTCGGGCTGGTCGGCTACCTGGCCGGCGAGGCCGTCGCCCGCGTGCTCGAGCGCGTGGGCCTGGCTGCCGCGATCCTGGTGGTGGTTGTGGGGGCCGTGGCAGTCATCCTCATCCGCCGCCGCGCTGAACAGCACGGGTGAGCGCCCAGGCGCAGCTGCGGGGCTAGCTCTCGCGCTCGACCTGGGAGCCCGGGACGATGTCGTCCTCCCCGCTCTCGTCCCAGCGGATCCAGGCCTTGTGGCCGCCGTCGTAGTCGGGGCCGAAGAGCACCAGTGTTGCGGGCTTCTCCCACACGATGCACTTCTCGGTGCCCTCCTGATCGAGGCCCCGCCAAAGGCGAATGAAGGGGTTGACGTCCCACTCGTTGCCGACCGTGGTCGGGTCGGTGTGGCCCGGATGCAGCCGCGTCTCGTGCGGGAGCTCCATCAGCTTGTCCATGATCGAGGTCTGCAGATCGGAGAAGCTCGTGGAGCCCGGGGCATTGACGCCGCCGACGGAGTTCTTGAACAGCGTGTCGGCGGTGAACACGTCGGCGTCGTTGACCACGAAGTTGAGCATTCCGGCGGTATGACCCGGCGTGTGGATGGCGCCGATCTTCAGGCCGCCGACCTCGAGGATCACGTCGCCCGGCTCGACCGTACGGTCCACGTCCATGAGCTCCTGGGCCTCCAGCGGATGGGCCAGGATCTCCACGCCGAACTTCTCCTTGTAGACGTGGTTCTCGGCCACGTGGTCGGCGTGGTGGTGGGTGAGCAGCAGATGCTCGACGGTCAGGTCGTGGCGCTCGATCGCCTCGAGCAGCGGCTCCGAGGGACCGCCGGAGTCGATGATCACGCCGTGCCCGCCGGGCTCGTCTGCCACGAGGTAGGCGTTTGAGAGCCACTCGGGCTCCTTCATTGAGCGCTCGACGATTGGGACCATGCGCCTGACCCTAGTATCCGCGGCGATGGACCTGCGCTCCCACTTCCCGGTGCTCGAGGAGGTCGCCTACTTGAACTCCGGATCCGTCGGCCCGATCCCGCGCGAGGCGGCCGAGGTCGCCCAGGCGGAGATCGCCGACCAGCTCCAGCGCGGCCGCGGCGGCAAGGCATCCTTCGAGCGGGGGGCGGAGCTTGGCAACCAGCTGCGATCACGGATCGCAGGGCTCATGAACGCCGACGCCACCGAGATCGCGCTGACTGGCGCCACCACCGACGGCGTGAACGCCGTGATCGCGGGCCTCGACCTGCAACCCGGCGACGAGGTGTTGACAACCGACGAGGAGCATCCCGGCCTTCTCGCGCCACTGGGGCTGGCCAAGCGGCGTCGCGGCATCACCGTCCGGATGGTCCCGTTCGCCGAGGTCGCCGCGGCGGCAACGCCCGACACCAAGCTGATCGCATGCTCGCACGTGTCCTGGATCAACGGACGAGTGGTCGATTCCGCGGGGCTGCGCGCCACCGGCGTGCCCGTGCTGCTCGACGGCGCACAGGGCATCGGCGCGGTGGCGGTCGACGTGGATGAGCTCGGCTGCGACTTCTACGCGGGCTCGGGCCAGAAGTGGCTGTGCGGGCCGATCGGCAGCGGCTACCTCTACGTGCGGTCGGACCGGATCGAGGACCTCCACCCCATCGCGCCCAGCTACGGCTCGCTCACCGACCCGTTGCGGGCCATCGATCTGCCGCTCCGCGACGGCGCCGCGCGCTTCGATGGCGGCTTCCCCGCAATCCATGCCGGGTGGGCGCTGGCGTCGCTGGGCGTGTTGGAGGCGCCAGGAATCGACGCCGTGTTCGACCACGCCGCCACGCTCTCGGCACGGCTCGCGGACGCGCTCGCGGCCCAGGATCTCACCGTGGCCCCGAGGGGCGCCTCGACGCTTGTGTCTTGGGAGGTTGGCGACCCCGAGGCCGCCGTGGCCACGCTGCTCGAAGCCGGCTTCTCCGTGCGAAACCTCCCCGGCACGACGTACCTGCGCGCGGCCGTGGGCGCCTGGAGCTCCGAGGACGAGCTCGATCGCCTGGCGCAACTCGCGCCCGCGCACGCCGGCTGAGGGCCTACTTCGTCTTGATCGTGAGGATCGCGAACACGACGCTTGCGAGCACCGCCGACGACGCCAAGACGGTCATGACCCCGTACGCCACGACGATCGCGCCCTGGCCTCCTCGGCGCGTGTCCATCGTCTTGACGGCCCCGTAGAGCGCGACCGCGAACACTGCCGTCACGCCGACACCCCCGAGGATGGAGGTCCAGGCGACCTCGAGCAGCTGGCCCCAGTCCACCACCTTCTCGGCCAGCGCCGTCACGTCAGCCTTCTGTCGCAGCCGTGATGGCCGAGCCCTGGGCCACTCGACGGGCAAACACCACGGCGATGACGCCGATGATCAGCACGAATGCCACCAGCGGCCCCGCCACGCCGGTGCCGAAGATGCGCGTGAAGCCATAGGTCGAAGCCCCGATCAACGCCGCCGCCGGAAGGGTGAGCACCCAGGCGACCACGATCGAGCCGGCTACCCCCCAGCGCACGGCAGAGACGCGCTTGGCGGCTCCGGCTCCCATCACGCCACCCGAGATCGTGTGAGTGGTGGAGAGCGGGAAGCCGACGTGGGTGGAGGCCAGGATCACGGCGGCGCCGCTGCCCTGGGCGGCGAACCCTTGGGCTGTGTCCATCTTGAGGATGCGGCTGCCCATCGTCTTGATGATCCGCCAGCCGCCCATGTAGGTGCCGAGCGAGATGGCGGTGGCGGAGGCGGCGATCACCCAGAACGGCGGGTCGGAGTCGACTTTCAACTTGTCGGCCGTGATCAGCGCCAGCGTGATTATGCCCATCGTCTTCTGGGCATCGTTGGTGCCGTGGGCGAGCGCCAGAAGGCCACCGCTGAGGATCTGGCCGACCTTGAAGCCGCGCGACGTGGGACCCGGCCGTAACCGCCCGACGACGCGGTAGATGACCGTAATCGCGCCGCCGGCCACGACGAAGGCCAGCACGGGCGCCACGAGCGCCGGCACGATCACCTTGCCAAGCAGGCCTGACCCGATCACGGCGTCGGCACCCCGCGCAGCGAACGCGGCGCCCACCACTCCACCGATCAATGCGTGTGACGAGCTCGAGGGCAAACCGAAGTACCAGGTGACCAGGTTCCATGCGATCGCACCGATCAGCCCTCCGAACACGACCTGCTCGGTGATCAGGTTGGCCTCGACGATGCCGTTGGCGATGGTGGCGGCCACCTTCACGGACAGGAACGCCCCGACGAAGTTGAGGACGGCGGCGTAGCCCACCGCGATGTTCGGAGCCATCGCCCGCGTGGAGATCGACGTGGCCACGACGTTGGCCGTGTCGTGGAAGCCGTTGGTGAAGTCAAACGCCAACGCCGTTACCACGACGATGATCAGCAGGATCAGTTCGTGGTCCACGGCTAGGAGTTCTTGATTGTGATGCCCTCGAGGATGTTGGCCGCCGTCTCGGTGGCGTCGATGGCCTGCTCGAGCCGCTCATAGATGTCCTTCCAGCGGATCACGACCATCGGGTCGATGCCGTTGTCGAACAGGGCCGCCATTGCCTCGCGCACGATCCGGTCGCCGTCGTTCTCCAGACGGTTGACCTCGATCGTGTAGTGCGAGATGTCCTTGAAGCCCCGCAGGCGGGGAATCGCCTCGGAGAGCTGCTGCGCCGCCTTTGAGAGCACGGTGGCCATGGCCTGGGACTGCTCCATGGGCGCCTCGATCTTGTAGAGCCCCAGGTAGTCGGCCACCTCCTCGGTGTAGTCGACGATGTCGTCGAGCGCAGAGGCCAGCGAGTAGATGTCCTCGCGGTCGATCGGCGTGACGAACGTCTCGTTCAGCCGCCGGATGATGTCGTGGGTGATGCGGTCGCCATCCTGCTCACAGGCGAGGATGTCGCGTGCGAAATCGGTGCCACGGTCGGGGTAGGACCGCAGCATCTGATCGAGCAGATCGGCCGCGCGAAGAATGTTGGCTCCGGCCTCCTCGAAAAGGTCGAAGAACTCGCGGTCCTTGGGGGCGAGAGAAAGACGCATTTGCAGATCCCGATGACCCGCGGCTCCCTCCAAGAAGCGCGGACGGCGCCAAGCTAGCAGAGGGAGCGGAGGCGGTCGCCGTGGGGCTCGGCGGCGGACGCGGGATCGCTTGCTCGGAGCCTTCGATCGGTTGCCCGCCCGGTCGGTGGCCACGGCGGTGAGCGTGTAGAGCGACGGCGGAGCCTGCGAGATGGTCCGTGCTGGGCTCGAACCAGCGACCTCCGCCTTGTCGAGGCGGCGCTCTCCCAGCTGAGCTAACGGACCGGGAAGGGCGCAGGATACTCATCTAGAGTCGGCCCATGCCCGACGCACGCAGCGGCGATGTCCGCCTCCACTACGAGAGCGACGGCGAGGGTCCGCCGGTGCTGCTGATCATGGGTCTGGGCATGAACGCCACCGGCTGGTGGCGCACGGTGCCGGTGCTGGCGGAGCGGCTGCGGGTGATCAGCTTCGACAACCGCGGCGTGGGCCGCAGCGACCGCCCCGAAGGCCCCTATTCGATCGCCCAGATGGCGGCCGACGCGCTGGCGGTGCTGGATGCGGCGAGCGAGAAGTCCGCGCACGTGTACGGCATCTCACTCGGCGGGATGATCGCCCAGGAGGTGGCGCTGACCGCGCCCGAGCGGGTGCGGTCACTGGTGCTCGGGGCCACCACGGCAGGCGGTGACCGTGCGGAGCCGATCGCGCCGGCCACGCTGGCCTTTATGCAGAAGCGGGGCGAGCTGACCGCCGAGGAGGCGGTGTGGGCTTCGGTGCCCTACAACTACGCGCCGCGAACGCGGCGCGAGGCGGCCCAGCGAATCGCCGAGGACATCGAGCGACGCCTGCTGCACCCGATCGAGGCGGAGCCGTACAAGGCGCAGCTGGCGGCCGCGACCGGCCACGACGCGGGCGACCGGCTCCGCTCGGTGGACACGCCGACGCTCGTGATCCACGGCGAGGAGGACGCGCTGGTGCCGCCCGGAAACGGCCGCGTGCTGGCCGACCTGATCCCGGACGCCCAGCTAGAGCTGCTGCCCGACGCCGCTCACCTCTACCCCACCGATGAGCCCGCCGCCGATCGCGCGGTATTGGACTTCCTCACCCGTTGAGCGACGCCGCTCAGGCGTCGTCCGCGTCCTGGCGCTCCTTGATCTTGGTCTCGAGCTGGCTCATCACGTCGGGATCCTTCAGCGTGGTCACGTCGCCGAGCTCACGCCCCTCGGCGATGTCGCGCAACAGCCGGCGCATGATCTTTCCCGATCGCGTCTTTGGCAGGTCGTCTGACCAGATCACACGCTTTGGCCGCGCCAGCTTGCCGATCTTCTTCGCCACGTGCTCACGCAGCTCGTCGATGCGTTCCTGGTCCCCCTCGAGCTCGCCCTCGAGGGTCACGAACGCCGTGATCGACTGGCCGGTGTCCTCGTCGTGCTGGCCGACCACGGCGGCCTCGGCCACCTTGGGGTGGGCCACGATCGCCGACTCGACCTCGGCCGTGGACAGCCGGTGGCCCGACACGTTCATCACGTCGTCGATGCGCCCGATCACCCAGTAGTAGCCGTCCTCGTCCTTGCGAGCGGCGTCGCCGACCAGGTAGGTCTGCGATCCAAACTTCTCGAAGTAGGTCTTCTCGAAGCGCTCGTCGTCCTTGTACAGCGTCCGCAGCATTCCCGGCCATGGCTTGCGCAGGATCAGAAGGCCCTGCCCGGTGCCGATCTCCTCACCGTCTGACTCCCCCACCACCGCGGCGTCCACGCCGGGCAGCGCCTGCGTGGCAGACCCCGGCTTGGCAGAGGTGATGCCCGGCAGCGGCGAGATCAGGATGTGCCCGGTCTCGGTCTGCCACCAGGTATCGACGACGGGGCAGCGGCCGCCGCCGATGACCTTCCAGTACCACAGCCACGCCTTCGGGTTGATCGGCTCGCCGACCGTACCGAGCAGCCGCAGTGACGTCAGGTCGTGGCTGTTGGGGTGTTCTGCCCCCCACTTCATGAACGACCGGATGGCCGTTGGCGCGAAGTAGTAGATCGTCACGCCGATCTTCTCGATCAGGTCCCAGTGGGCGTCCTTGGCGGGGTAGTCCGGCGGACCCTCGTACATGACCGAGGTCATGCCGTTGAGCAGGGGTCCGTAGACGATGTAGGAGTGACCGGTCACCCACCCAACGTCGGCCGCGCACCAGTAGATGTCCTCGTCTTCCTTGACGTCGAAGACGTGCTTCTGGGTCCACGCGACGCCTGTCAGGTAGCCGCCGGTCGTGTGCAGGATTCCCTTGGGTGCGGCAGTCGATCCGGACGAGTAGAGGATGAACAGCGGGTGCTCGGCGTCCAGCGGCTCGGCTTCGCAGGTGTCGTCGGCTGCCTCGAGCTCCTCGTGGTACCAGACATCGCGCCCCTCGGTCATGGGGGGCTCGTCGCCGGCGGACTTCACGACGATCACGGTCTCGACGGTGGGCATGTCGCCCAGGACGTCGTCCACCTCGGCCTTCACCGGCGCCGTCTTGCCCTTGCGCCGCGCGGAGTCGACGGTGATGAGCAGCTTTGCCTCCGACACCTCCATGCGCTCGGACACCGAGCCCGGTGAGAAACCCCCGAATACGACATTGTGGACGGCCCCGATGCGCGCGCACGCCTGCATGGCGACGACAACCTCGGGGATCATCGGCAGAAATATTCCGACCACGTCGCCCTTGCCGACGCCGTGGGCCTTCAGCGAATTGGCCAGCCTCTGGGTGTCGGCCAGGAGGTCGGCGTAGGTCACGTCGCGCTCCTCGCCCTCTTCCCCGCGCCAGTGAAAGGCCACCTTGTCGCCCTTGCCGGCCTCGACGTGGCGGTCCAGGCAGTTGTAGGAGGCGTTGAGCTTGCCGCCCTCGAACCACTTGTAGTAGGGAGGGTTCGAGTCGTTGAGAGCGGTGTCCCACTTCTCGAACCAGTCGAGGGCGTCGGCCTGGTTCTCCCACCAGCCGACGGAGTCGGCCGCGGCGTCCTCATAGATCTTCGGGTCGGTCAGCAGCGCTTTCTCGACGAAGTCCGCCGGCGGGTCGAAAGTCTCCTGATCGAGCAGGTCGCCGATCTCGCGCTCGAGCTCATCTGACGTCGTCTGATCCTTGGAAGCCATCTCTCGTCTCCTGTGGGGTACTCGGGGCGCGCCTACGCGCCGGCCCAGGTGGGCCGGCGCGCCTGCGACGAATTGGGTTTGCGACCGGGCGTCAGCGCTTGAGCTCCTTGACCGGCAAGATCACCCGGCCGAACGTGCTGTTGGTCACGCCGGCAAACGAGGCGTACCACGCGGCCGCTGCGGTGGCCAAGCCGAGGTAGCCACCCAGGTGGGTGATGCCCTCCTTGCCGGCAGCATCGCCGATGCCCAGTGCGAAAAAGGTAACGGCCAGCAGGGCGAACACCGCGGCGACGGCCACGCTGACTCGCAGCGAGGCGACCAACATGTAGGTGGTGAAGATGCCCCACGCGATCAGGTAGAGGCCGACCCCATGACCGAGGTCTGCCGCTGGTATGCCCTTGGCGTAGAACTGCTCGAAGGCCCAGAACGACAGCCAGAACGCCCCGAATGAGGTGAACGCCGTCGCGCCGAACACGTTGTTGTTCCTAAACTCCCACATGCCCGCGAGCAGCTGGGCCAGGCCGCCGTAGGCCAGGGCGAGCCCGAACACCACCGGCTCGGAGGCGTCGCTCACGATCCCGCTGTTGAACATGCTCAACACGAAGGTCGTGAGTGCGAACGCCGCGAGCCCGAGCGGTGCCGGGTCTGCCACCGCGCTGGCAATTGCCGCCCCGGCACCCCCTGCTATCGAGTCGTCCCCCGTGTCAGTGTCGGTACGTCTGATTCTGCCTGCTTCCATTGTCTCCTCCTCCGCCGAAAACCTGCCTCAGTGAGGCAGGTACCCGCTGATCCGGGCTCTACTCGTCGGAAGCAGCACGGCGGGCCGCAGAGGCGCCCCCGCCCCCGCGCGACGTGCGCGGGGGCGCGCCCATACCGCATCTCTCCTCCGACCAGCCGACGGCGGGGGCCCTCACCCCCTCCATGCGTCAGCCTATGTGCCGAACGCTACTACGCCGCGAGCTGCGTCGCGCGCTCACCCGAGTCGCGGACCTTCTCGCCCTTGTAGGGGCCGGGCTTTGGCCGCACCTTGCCGCCCGGGAACGCCAGCCGCAGGATCGTGCGCTGCACCATCCCCCACTGCTGGAAGAACGGCCCGGTGTTGTAGGGCAGCTCGTAGCGCTCGCAGATCTCGCGGACCTTCGGCGCGATCTCGCCGTAGCGGGTGCTCGGCATGTCCGGGTAGAGATGGTGCTCCACCTGGTAGCTGAGGTTGCCGCTGGCAATGTGGAACATCGGCGAGCCGTCGATGTTGGCGGCGCCGAGCAGCTGGCGCACGTACCGCGCGCCCCGGGTCTCGTCCTTTGTCTCCTCCTGGGTGAACGTGTAGGCCTGGTCGGGGAAGTGACCGCAGAAGATGATCGCGTTCGACCACACGTTGCGGATGATGTTGGCAGTGAAGTCCGCCCAGAACGTGCGGCGGTAGGTGTCGCGCGCCAACTCGAGCGCCGACGGCGGGGCCGGCTTGCGGCGCAGCTTGTCGGCCAGCTTCTGCGAACGCGGGCGGCGCGAGTCGACGAGCTTGCGCACCCCGACCTGGGCCGCGGTGGCCAGCCCGGCGCTCAGCGCCGGGAACGCGATGTAGTCCTTGACCACCTGGGCGCGGGCCTTGGTGCCCATGCCTTTGAGATCGTGCTTGATGTCGGGCCACTTCTTCTCACCGTCGCGGATGGCCTCGAGGTCCATGTCGTGCAGCGCGACGCCCCACTCGAAGAACGCCATGAGGAAGAGGTTGACGATCGGCTGGCCCAGGTAGCGCGGGTGCCACGGCTGGTGCGGGTCGATCCGCATGACCTCGTAGCCGAGGTCCTTGTCCAGGCCGCGGATGTTGGTGTGGGTGTGGTGGATGTAGTTGTGGGAGTGCTTCCACGCCTCCTTGGTGGAGGCGGTGTCCCAGTCCCACGACGTCGAGTTGATCACCGGATCGTTCATCCAGTCCCACTGGCCGTGCATCACGTTGTGGCCGATCTCCATGTTCTCCAGGATCTTGGCCGCGCCGAGCGTGGCGGTGCCGAGCAGCCAGAGCGGCGTGAACTTGGAGCCGAGCAGCTCTAGGCGGGCGATCAGCACGAGCCGCCTGTGCATGTCGATCATGCCATGGATGTAGGCGGCGTCGCGCTCGCCGAGATCGTCGAAGACCTCGTCGTGGAGATCGTCGAACTCCTTGCCGATCGCCTCGACCTGCTCTTCGGTCAGTTTGTGCAGTGGGTTTTCTACTTCGGTGCTCATGGTGCTCCTTTCAGGGTTAGAGGTCGATCTCGACCGGGCCCTCGGGGGCGTTGATGCAGATGCGGATGGTGTCGCCTTCCGATCCCGAGACCTTGCCGGTGCGCAGGTCGCGCACCTGACCTGACTTCAAGTTTCCGACGCAGGTGTGGCAGATGCCCTCGCGGCAGCCGAAGGCCAGGTTGAGCCCGGTCGCCTCGCCTGCCACGAGGATGGTCTGGGAGCCGTCGCTCTCGGCCGTCTCATCGCTCTTGCAGAAGGTGATGGTGCCGCCTTCGCCCTCTTCGACGTCGTCGCCGCCGGTCACGCCCTGGAAGCGCTCCATGTGGAGCTTCTCGCGGTCGCCGTGCTCCTTCCAGTGGTCCTCGAGCGCGCCGAGCAGATCCGGCGGGCCCGAGATGAAGGCCTCGCGCTCCGTCCAGTCGGGACAGAGCTCGTCGAGGTCGGCGGGGGTCATCCGGCCGGCGTCGGTCTTTGTGTGCTGCTCGTGAAGGTTGAAGGCGTCGTGGGCGTGCTCGAGGTCGCGCAGCTCCCGGCCGAAGATCACGTCGTTCGACTCGGGCGCCGAGTGGATGTGCACCACGTCGGGCAGGTCACCCATGCTGTGCAGGCTGCGGAGCATGCTCATGATCGGGGTGATGCCGCTGCCGGCGCTGATGAACAGCAGCTTCCCCGGCAGGGGATCGGGCAGCAGGAAGTCGCCCTCGACGCCTCCGAGCCCGACGATGTGGCCGACGGGCTTCTTGCCGACCAGGAACGGCGAGACCACGCCGTCACCGACGTGCTTGACGGTGATCGAGATGCAGCCGTCGTCGCGCTTGGGGTCCGAGGTCAGCGAATAGGCGCGCCAGTGGCGGCGGCCGTTGATGTCGAGGCCGATGCGCAGGTACTGCCCGGGCTCGTGGCCGTCCCACTCGTAGCCCGGCTTGATCACGATCGTTGCGGCGTCGGGCGTCTCGTTCTCGACCGACACGATCTTCCCGCGCGCCTCCCGCGTGGACCACAATGGGTTGATCAACTCGAGATAGTCGTCGGGCAACAGCGGCGACGTAAACGCGCTCACGAAGCGCAGGATGCGCCGCTGAATCGCCGGGACTTTTGGGGGGGCTCCTCGTTCGGCCAAGTGGGCAGCATAGCCGACCTCGACATCAGTTGGTGTAAGCGTCGTCACGCCCAGAAAAGTGGTGCGACGGCGATGCCCGCATGCCACCCTGGGGCACGACCGCCCGCAGCGGGATCGACACCGCCCGGCTCCAACCCCCGGCCCGGCGCCATCTCCACGGTGAACCGCTCACCGCTCACTCGGATCTCGCGAGGGAAGGCGCCGACCGGAATCGAACCGGTGTACGCGGCTTTGCAGGCCGCTGCGTAACCACTCCGCCACGGCGCCGGGGAGGCGGCGACTAGCGTACTTGGAATGTCTCTCACCTTCGGCTCCGGCCCGCTTGCCGGCAGGCGCGGCGACCTGAACTTCTCGCTGGAGCACGCTCCCAAGCACCAGCTCCTGTTCGACGACTACCCGCGGCGGATGCGGGCGTTCGTCGGAGAGCGCGAAGTCCTCGACTCCACCCGTGGCAGGCTGCTGTACGAGTCCAACATCGGGCCCGTCTACTACTGCCCGATCGAGGACCTGGCCGACGACCTGCTCGTGGACTCCGAGCTGTCGACCCACTGCCCGTTCAAGGGCGACGCGTCGTACTGGTCGCTAAAGGTCGGCGACCGCGAGATCACCGATGCCGTGTGGTACTACCCCCAGCCGATCGAGGCGGCGGGATGGCTCAAGGGATACGCCGCGCTCGCCTTCGACAAAGCCGACCTGTGGCTGCTCGAGGACGAGCCGATCCGCGGCCACCTGAAGGACCCCTACCACCGCGTGGACGTCCACGAGAGCTCGCGCAAGGTCAAGGTCAAGGCAAACGGCGTGCTGATCGCCGAGAGCGATCGGCCCAAGCTGGTGTTCGAGACCAGCATTCCGCCGCGCGTGTACCTGCTGCGTTCAGACGTGCTGCCCGGGATCCTCGAGGAGACAGCCACGACGTCGAACTGCCCCTACAAGGGCGACGCGACCTACTGGAGCGTGCGCACCCCCGAGGGCATCATCGAGGACGCGGCCTGGAGCTATGAGACGCCGCTGCCCGAGGCCGGCAAGGCCATCGGGCACCTGTGCTTCGACGGCGAGGGGATCGAGATCGAGGTGAGCTGAGCGCCGGTCCTAGGCCAGTCGCTCCTCCAGCGCCTGCTGCTGTGCGTGGATCTCCTCCGGAAGCTCGGGGCCCAGCCCGTCGAGAAACGACTTGACCTGGGGCAGCTGCTCGCGCAGCGCGTCTGGATCGATCGTGAGCAACTCAGCCAGGGCGTCTGGATCCATGTTCAGGCCCTCGACGTTCAGGCCCCCTTCCTCGGGCACGAGGCCCAGCGGCGTCTCCTTCGCCCCCACGGTGCCCTCGGTGCGCCGGAACACCCATTCGAGCACGCGGCTGTTCTCGCCGAACCCGGGCCAGATGAACTTGCCCTCGTCGTCCTTGCGGAACCAGTTGACGCAGAAGATCTTGGGCAGCTGCGCGCCGTCCTTTTTTCCGATCTCCAGCCAGTGGGCCAGGTAGTCGGCCATGTTGTAGCCACAGAACGGCAGCATCGCGAAGGGGTCGAAGCGCAGCGCGCCGACCTCGCCCGCCTGGGCCGCAGTGGTCTCCGAGCTCATCGTGGCGCCCAGATAGACCCCCTGCTCCCAGTCGTAGGCCTCGGTCACCAGCGGGGTCACGGTCGCGCGGCGGCCGCCGAAGAGCATGGCGTCCACGGCCACGCCCTTGGGGTCCTCCCACTCGGGCGCAATCGCGGGATCCTGGCCGGCAGGGGTGGTGAAACGCGCGTTCGGGTGTGCGGCGGGCGCGCCGTCGTCGGGGGCCCAGTCGTTTCCGTGCCAGTCGATCGCGTGCGCGGGCGGGCTCTTGGTCATGCCCTCCCACCACACATCGCCGTCGTCGGTCTTCGCGCAATTGGTGAAGATCGTGTTCTCCTCGATCGTCGCCATCGCGTTGGGGTTCGTGTCGAAGCCGGTACCGGGCGCCACGCCGAAGAACCCGTACTCCGGGTTGATCGCGTAGAGCTTGCCGTCGTCGCCGAACTTCATCCAGGCGATGTCGTCGCCGACCGTCTCGACCTTCCAGTCGGGAAGGGTCGGGATGAGCATGGCCAGGTTGGTCTTGCCACAGGCCGACGGGAACGCGCCGGTCACCACCTTGGACTCACCCTCGGGAGAGGTGAGCTTGAGGATCAGCATGTGCTCGGCCATCCAGCCCTCGTCGCGCGCCATGATCGAGGCGATCCGTAGCGCGAAGCACTTCTTGCCGAGCAGCGCGTTGCCGCCATAGCCCGAGCCAAACGACCAGATCTCGCGGGTCTCGGGGTAGTGCACGATGTACTTGTTCTCGGCGTTGCAGGGCCACGGGACGTCCTCGACGCCCTCGGTCAGCGGCATGCCAACCGAGTGCACGCACGGCACGAACTCGCCGTCCTCGCCGAGCGCGTCGAGGGCGCCCTGACCCATGCGGGTCATGATCCGCATGGACACCGCGACGTAGGCCGAATCGGTCAGCTGCACACCGATGTGGGAGATCGGGGAGCCCAGCGGGCCCATAGAGAACGGCACAACGTACAGCGTGCGCCCCTGCATGGCGCCGTCGAACAGATCGCGCAGCTGCTCGCGCATCTGCGCGGGGTCGGTCCAGTTGTTGGTCGGACCGGCGTCGGCCTCGTTCTCGGAACAGATGTAGGTGCGGTCCTCGACGCGGGCCACGTCGCCCGGATCGGAAAGGGCAAGGTAGGAGTTCGGCCGCTTGGCGTCGGAGAGCTTCTCGAAGGTGCCGGTGTCGACCAGCTGCTGCGCGAGGGAGTCGTACTCCTCGGCGCTGCCGTCGCACCAGTGGATGGCGTCGGGCTTGACCAGGGCGGCGATCTCCTCCACCCAGGACTGGAGCTTCTTGTTCTGCGTCGGGACGGTGGTCTGGCTCACGGCTGGGGACTCCTAGGTGGCTTGCGCGAATCCGGCGGGGCGGGACGGTACCGGACGGGTACGGATGGATGCCCGGATCCGTCCAAAGCCAACTGCGAATTGGGCATGGATGCCCGTTTCCCCCAAGAACAAGGCCGCCCGCAAGTAGGGCTCGAGGGGCCGTTTACAGATAGGGCACGGATGCCCAATCCGTCGAGGGCATCCCTAGCCCGCTGCCTGGATCTGGAAGAGGGATGTCGAGCCGGGTTGCCCACTGGGCAGCCCCGCCGTGATCCCGATCCGCTGGCCCGCCTGCACCCAGCCCAATTCGACGACCCGGCGGGCCGCCTCGGCGATCAGCTCCTCTGTGATCTCGTAGCGCCGCATCCAGGCAGCTTGGACGCCCCACATCAAGGACGCCCGCCGCACGACGGCCTCGTCGGGCGAGAGCACATAGATCGGCACGCGCGGACGGTGCGCGGAGACGATGCGCGCCGAGCGCCCCGACAGGGTGGGCACCACGAGCGCCGCGAGGTCGAGCTGCTCGGCGGCGTCGCAGGCGTTGTAGGCAACCGTGTAGGCGGGGTCCTGATGCGCACGGTCGGCTCGGTGTACGCGCTCGTGGATCCAGCGCTCGTGCGGCAGCGCCTCCTCGGTCGCGCGGGCGATCTTGTCCATCATCGTCACGGCGCCGACCGGATGGGCGCCGATCGCGGTCTCCTGGGAGAGCATCACGGCGTCGGTGCCGTCGAGGATGGCGTTTGCGACGTCGGTGACCTCGGCCCGGGTGGGCCGCGTGGACACCACCATCGAGTCAAGCATCTGGGTGGCGGTGATCACCGGACGGGCCAGCCAGCCGGCCTGGCCGATGATCCGCTTCTGGACCAGGGGGATCTCCTCGATCTGCAGCTCGATGCCCAGGTCGCCGCGGGCGACCATCAGGCAGTCGGCCGCCTCGGCGATGGCCTCGAGGTTCTCAACTGCCTGGGGCTTCTCGATCTTGGCGATCAGCGGGGTGTCGGTGTGCGTCCGCAGTTCAACGATCTCCTCCGGCCGACGTACGAAGCTGAGCGCAACGAGATCGACGCCGATGGTCGCTCCGAAGCGCAGGCGCTCGAGGTCATCCTCGGCCACGGCCGGAAGCGCGGTGAGCTCGCCCGGGACATTGAGGCCCTGGCGCGACGTCACTCCGCCGCCGACCTCGATCAGGGTGTCGACCTCGCAGACGTCGACCCGAACGGCCTCCACGCGCAGGCGCACGGCACCGTCGGCCAGATAGATCACGTCGTTTGGTGAGACCGCCGCTGCCAGGCCATCCCAGCTCACGGTGAGGCGGTCGGCATCCCCGAGCTCCTCGGATCCGCACACCAGCGTCAGCTGGTCGCCCGTGGCCAGCTCGGCGAGGTCGTCGACCACGGGCCCGATCCGCAGCTTGGGGCCCGGCAGATCCTGGAGGATGGCCACCCGGCGTCCGGCGCGGTCGGCCGCATTGCGCACCCGCTCGGCGGTTGCGGCCATCTGCTCGAAGTCGCCGTGGGCGAAGTTCAGCCGCGCGACGTCCATGCCGGCCTCGACAAGTCGCGCCAGCGTCTCGGGGTCGTCGGACGCGGGGCCGATGGTTGCGACGATCTTCGTTCTCCGCACGCGCCCGAGACTACCTCTCGCAGCGGGCGTCGATTACCGCGCCAGAGCGAGCTGTCGCGACTGCGCCAGCAGGCGTCCATCGGCGGAGAACAGCTCGGCGTCCTCCTCCAGCAGCCCGTCACCGACGACACGCGTCTCGAACCGTCCCAGCACCCACTCCTGAGGCAGTGGCAACGGGGCACGCAGATACACCGTGAGATCGAGAGTCGGCACCGCCATCGGGCCAGGCGCGAGTGAGAACACCGCGGGAAACCAGGAGTCGCACATGGCCGCGACCAGGGGCTGGTCGAGCGGGCGGTCCTCGTTCACCCGCATCCAGCCGCCGGTGAGCGCCTGGCCCTCGGCGGCGTGGATGGCTGGACGGAAGTCGAAGTGGCCCGCAAACGGCGGCGCCGACCCGTCGGGCACCGGAGGTGCCTCGATGGCAGCGGCCGGGTCGACCGCCGGAACCTCCACGGCCGCATGCTCGAGCGACTCATGGCCGCGCACCAGGATCGCCGCGCCCGTGGCGAAGGGCCGGTCGTCCTGGATCATGCGCACGGCGGCGAACGTGACCGACCGTCCTTCGCGCTCGCTGATCACCTCAACGGTGGCCGGGCCGACCTGGGGGGCGCGCAGGTAGCGCATGGTCAGCGATCGCAACGGCCGCTCGGTGGCCCCGAACTCGGCCTCGAGGGCACGAATTGCGATCGCCGCCAGGTAGCCGCCGTTGGGCCCGGCCACAACCCACCAGCTGGCGTCGATCACGCATTCGTAGGTCTTGTCGGCGTCGGGCCGCGCGATGACTGTCGTGTCGTGCTCGAAGGTGCCCACGCTGCGCCGATGTTACATTGACGTAACAGTGAGTGGCAGCCCGACCATCGATGAGGCACTCGACCCGGCGCTGCTCGACGCTGCTCATCGCGCGATCGAGCGCCACGGGTGGCACGACGCGACGCTCGAGCGGATCGCCGCGGAAGCGGGCGTCTCGCGCATGACCCTGCACCGCCACCAGGTCTCGCGCGAGGGCGTGCTGCGCGGGTTGGCCGAGCGGCTCGAGCGCCAGCACCGCGAGGCGATGCAGGAGGTGCTCGCCGCCCCCGGTGACGCGCGGGCCCGGCTGCGGGCATGCCTGGAGGCCGAATGCGCGCTGGCCGAGGAGAACCTCGCGCTCAGCGAGGCCCTCGGATCGAGCGCCCGCGACGCCATCTATCACGAGGCCGGCAGCCCGGCGCTGACGCGGGAGTCGTTCACCGCGCCGTATCGCCGCCTGCTGCTCGAGGGCGCAGCCGAGGGGTCGCTAGAGGCCGTCGACGCCGCCGAGACCGCCACGGTACTGCTCAACCTGGTTGGCCACACCTACCGCCACCTGCGCCAAGGCCACGAGTGGGATGCCGACCGTGCCCGGCGCGCGGTCTGCGACATCGCCCTCGACGGTGTGACCACGTGAAGGGACCGCTCGACCGGCGCGCGCTCACGGTGCTCGGGCTCGCCCACATGTGCACCGACATGTGTCAGGGCGCCGTGCCCGCGCTGCTGCCGTTTCTGGCCGCTCAGCGCGGCTACTCCTTCACCGCGCTTGGATCTTTGATCCTGGCGGCGACGATCGGCTCCTCGCTGATCCAGCCGATCTTCGGGCTGATGTCTGACCGCGTGCGCCAGCCGTGGCTGATGCCGGTGGGCGTGCTGGTGGCCGGGGCCGGCCTGGCCGTGGTGGGGATCGCCCCCGGCTACGGGCTGGTTGTCGTGGCCATCTCGATCAGCGGCCTGGGGGTCGCGGCCTTTCATCCCGAGGGCGCGCGGCTGGCGGGCGTGGCCGCCGGCGAGCGCCGCGGCCGGGGCATGAGCCTGTTCTCGGTGGGCGGCAACGCCGGGTTCGCACTGGGGCCGCTGATCACTACGCCGCTCGTGCTGATCTTCGGGCTGCCGGGCACCCTCGGCCTGGTGGTGTTGCCCGCGGTCATGTCGGTCGTGCTGCTGCGCGAGCTGCGCCGGCTCGGCCACCTCGATGCCGAACGCACCTCCAGCGCCGCCTCAGGCCTCGTCGGCCGCCATGACGAGTGGGGACCCTTCGCGCGCCTCGGCGCGGTCGTCGCTCTGCGCTCGGGCGTCTACTTCGGGCTGCAGTCGTTCGTTCCCCTGTGGTTCGTCAAGCACCTGGACTCGACCGCGGAGCTCGGCAATGCGGCGCTCACCGCGATGCTGATCGCGGGCGCGGTCGGAACGCTGGCCGGCGGCGGACTGGTCGACCGCGTCGGGCCACGGGTGGTGCTGGTTGGCACCATGGCCCTATCGGTGCCGCTGCTGGTGGCCTTCCCGCTCGTGGGGTCGGCGCCGGCCTTCGTGCTGCTCGCCGCCATCGGCCTCGTGACCATCGCCAGCTTCTCGGTCACCGTGGTCATGGGCCAGCAGTACCTGCCCAACCGGCTCGGTCTCGCATCCGGCGTGACGCTGGGGCTGGCGATCGGCGTGGGTGGCATCGTAGCCACGGCGCTCGGCGCGCTCGCCGACGCCCATGGGCTCGACTCGGTGATGTGGGTGATCGCGGCGCTGCCCATCCCCGCGGCGCTGCTGGCGCTCACCTTGCCGCGCGAAGCCGAGGGTGCGCGCACGGGCCTGTTCTCCCGCTTCGCGCCGGCGCGCCCCGGATAGCCGCTGGCATGTCTGACGAATTGAACGGAAAGAAGATCGCCATCCCGGCCGCCGACGGCGTCGAGCAGGTCGAACTCGACGAGCCGCGCATCGCTCCCGCGCGGGCGCGACGGCCTAGCCGAGCAGCACGGGCGTCGGCTCCGGTTCCGCCGCACGGCGGGCCGGCAGCCGGGGCTTCGGTATCTGGCCCTCGGCCAGCAATGCGGCAAGCGCGGTGCGCGGCAGCGCGGTCACGTCTTGATACAGCAGGTATCGAGGCTGCCACCGGGGGTCGAACTTCGCGTTGAAGCGGTAGAGGCTCTCGACCTGGAAGTACTCGTCGGCGCGGCGCAGCAGCCGCGCCAGCAGCCGCTCGATGCCATCGGCCGGCGTGTGCATCCACGCGGCGAAGGCGGCGAAGTTCAGCGACACCTCCTCCACCCCCCGCTCGGCCAGCAGCGCGAGCGCGCGCACAACCAGGAACTCGGTCAGCCCGTTGGGGGCATCGGGATCGCGGCGCATCGCGCTCAGCGACATCATCGGCGTGCCGTATGCGGGTACGAAGTGCAGGAAGCCCGCGGCGCTGCCCTCGGCGTCTCTGGCGATCACCACGAGCGATCCGTCCACCGGGTTGTCGAGGCTGTCCATCGACATCGAGAACCCGTGCTCGGGCGCCCCTGCGCGCCAACGCTGGGAGACCCGCTCGAGCTGGGCCATGTCCTTGGTCGTGAGCTGCTCTAGGGCGCGCAGCTCGACGGTCACCCCGGCGCGCTCAACGCGGTTGACCCCTTGGCGCAGCTTCCGCTTGGCGCGGCCACCCAGCGGGAAGTCACCCGTTTGCACGAGCGACTCGTCGCCGATGTAGAGCGCCTTGAATCCGGCCCCGCGTGCGCGCAGCGCGAACGTCTCGCTGGCGCCCACCGCCCCGATCGGCAGGCCGCGTTCGGCCGCGAAGCCGCGCAGCCGCTGCAACAGCTGGCGCTGTGCATCGGCCGGCCCAACCGGGTCGCCGGCGATCAGCAGCACGCCCTGCTCGATCCGATAGGACAGAAACGCGCGGTGGTCGTCGCTCCACAGCTTCTGCAGGTCGCCGCGCAGCTTGAAGGCGCTCAGGGTGTCGCTGCCGTGCGACCGCACGATGGTGCCAGCCAGGCTGCGCTCCCGCGCGGGCGCCGGGTGGCGGCTGCGCAGCGGGCGAAACAGTGCCCACGCGGCGACGAGCAGGCTGCCGATGGCCAGCAGCCCGACGCCCAGCGGCAGCCACTCGAAGCCCTCGCCGAAGTGCTGCGGACCCGCGCTCAGACTGAGCAGGTCGAAGGTCTCGCGGATGGCACGTCCGGTGGTCAGCTCAGGCGTCGACCAGTGCGCCGCGGCCAACACGCCGGCAAGGGTCACCGTCACTGCGGTGATCGCCACCAGCACCGTCCGTGCGAGCGCGGTTCCGATGGACCCGTCCTCGTGGCGCACCGCGAACGCGTCGCGACCCCAGACCAACACGCCTGCTGCCAACCAGCTGATGGCGGCCTCCTCGAAGTCCAGGCCCTTGAGCAGGTCGAGACCGCCGAGCGCCACGAGTAGGCCGATCGCCAGCCACAGCGCGCGCCGGCGCCCGCGCGCGAGGTAAACCGACAGCGCGAGCAGCGCCAAGCCACCCGGGAGCACCGCGGCGTGAGCTGCCAGCACCAGCTCGCTGGGGGCCAGGCGCTCGAGCAGGGTCAGGCGACCGCTCAGCTCAGGAGTGAGCGCCGAGACCACGTTGGCCACGCCGACGCCCGCGGCCAGTAGGCCCGCCGCCGGCGCCAGCCAGGTCGGGCGGGTGCTCTCCCTGCCGGGTGTCTCCAGGGCGGCCGGGAGATCGTCGCCACGACGCATCGCCAGGCGCACGCTGATCACCACGAAGATGGCGGCCGAGATGCCGGGGGCGGCCAGCGCGCGCCCGAACTTGCGTAACTGTTCGCCTTTCGGCGTGACGGGAGTCGCGGCCATCACCCCATCATGGCGGGAGCCGCGGCGATCACCATGCATATGGCAGGAACTTGCCGCTCAAAGTGATCTTCACGCGGTCGCCCTCGTCGTGCTCCTCGCGTTCGAGGTCCATGTTGAAGGCGATCGCGCTCATGATGCCGTCGCCGAACTCCTCGTGGATGAGCGCCTTGAGCGCCGGGCCGTACACCTGGAGCACCTCGTACAGGCGGTAGATGGTCGGGTCGGGCGGCGGCACCTCGCCAAGCGCACCCCTCGTGGGAATGGCGGTCAGGTGCGCCACGGCCGCGTGCTGAAGGCCGAGCAGGTCCGCCACCGCCTCGGCGTCGCCCTGCTCGAACGGGTGCTGGCCCAGCAGCGCGGCGGTTGTCCACACCTTCGGGCGGTTGAGCTTGCCGGCGATCTCGGCAAAGCCGATGTCGCGGGCTCGCATGGACTCGACGATCTGCTCGGTGATCTCTACGCGCGTCATGTGACTTCCTCTCGGCGCCGATTTGCTCCCCCACCCTCCCCTTCCCAGCTTGGCCATCCCCTACTCCGGGCCCAGCGCGGCTGGCGCGGCCGACATCGGCGCCGGGCCCGTCAGCCGAGCTGCCTTCGTCTAGACTCCCGCCGCGTGCGGCTGTAGCTCAGTTGGCTAGAGCGTCTGCTTGCCATGCAGAAGGTCGTGGGTTCGAATCCCATCAGCCGCTTCGCCTCAAAGCCAGATCAAGACTGGCTTTGAGGCTTATCGTCAGGCTCCGCGTAGAGCTGCAAAGAGGGCTCAGATCCGGTCGGGTGGCAATTGGGTGGCAAAACTCCCCGTCCGGAGAAGGCCGCGAACGCCTCCTCGAGGTCGCACCCAAGGGAGCTTTCCAGGCCCTGCAGAGCATCGGATCCGAGGTCGAGCACCTGCTGGTAGACGCCCATCGTGAGCTTGGGATCAGCGTGGCCGAGCAGGTACATCGCTCTGCGGGGGCTCACGCCGATCTCGGCTAGGAGCGACGCAAACGTGCGGCGCAGCGTGTGCGGGGTGAGCTTGCGGATCGCCTCCTGTTCGTGCTCAGCGAGGAGAGCGTTTGCGCGATCGTGAACAGGGGCGACGACGTGGCGACGAACATTGTCCGGCGTGTTGGGGGTGCCGTTGCGCGTCGCGAAGACCGGGTCGCCTGGCCCCCACTCGTGCTGGGCGCGGTGCTCGAGGAGAATCTCGTGCAACGCGGGGACCATCGGCACCACTCGCTCAGAGGCGTCGGTCTTGACCCGCGGGACGGTGATCTGGCGGCGTGGGAGGTCGACGTGAGAACCGTCGAGCTTGCACAGCTCGGAGATTCGGACGCCGGCAAGCGTGAGGGTCGCGACGAGAGCGAGCCTGGAGACATCGTTGCGGCGGCGCTCTGGGCCATTGGTCCAGACTTCACCGCGTCGAATCTGGCGAATGAGGGTGTCCGACACCTTGTACTGACGCGCGAGGCGGATGGTAGGTGCGGTGGACTTGCGGATGGCGCGCACCTCGGTCCAGCCGAGCCCCCTGTTCTCGGCTTCGATCACTCGCGCGGCGGCGAACACGGCCTCGATCTGCGAAACCTCCAGGAACGAGCGACTCGGCCTGGCCGCGCGGAGGTAGCAGTCTGGGTCGTTGAGGGGATTCGTCTCGATCAAGCCGTGCCGCACGGCTTCCTTGAGAACGCGCCGCACCGCGACCAGCACCTTGTTGATCGAGGAGTTCGACAGACCGCGTCGGCGGCGCTGATGCGTGCGGCCCGTGCGGAGATCGACGTAGGACTCCATCAACGGGTTGCCGCCAATCGCTGCTTGCTCGATCGCCTCGCGATCACGCAACGCGCCGTCGACGAAGCCGTCGGCTGTCTCGGCGCTGATCTCGACCAACGTGAGGCTGCCGAAGTGGTCCATCGCGGTGGCCAGGCGCCACTCCAAGTCTGCTGCGGTCTTGGTGGCCAGTCGCCGCCGCCACCGCGCCAGCGCCACGGATGCGAACACCTGGAAGGTTTGCTGGTCGTGCCGCACCGCCGGCTGGGCCGCCGCGGCGGAGGGCGGCACATACTCCCCGCGCTCGACCTGGGCCGCGATATAGGCGCGCTCGGTCTCGACACGCTCCTCGGTCCACCCCTCCCAGCTTCCGCCGATGGGGTGGAAGATGCGCCGGCCGCGCCAAGAGAACCTGACCCCGTAGCTGATTCCACGCTTGGTTTTGCGTCGTTGGACGTAGCCGGTGCGCGGACGTGCCATTCGACGCATCCTAGGCGTACTGCCGGTCACCGCTCAGACCGTCCCCTGATCAGCGCGACTCCCTCTGGCAGGGCGCGCTTGCGACGCGCGCGCCGTCGAGCCGGAAGCGGCGGTTCCAGATCAGGCCGGTGACCCGGATCCGCAGCGAAGGCGGCTTGAGCCTCGGCGAGATCAAAGCGCAGCCGAGCTCTAGGACCTGACCCGAGCCGACTCGCACCCAGCCGCACCTTGTTCGCATAAACCCACGACCGGCTCACCCCCAACGCGCGGGCAACGTCGGACGCGGTCGCCAGGCGCCCGATATCGCGGCCGGCAGGACCATGTCGGGTCATCAGGTCAACAACGCTCGCGGCGATCGCGGCGATGTCGTCTTCATCGAGCGTCATCGCGGCGGATCCCCCGTGCGGCTCTGAAGGTGCTTGGCCGGTCGGAGCAGCGAGGCACTACCGATCGGGCATGCCCCCACACGCGCCGAACGGCGGCTGCGGCAGACCTCGGTGGCAAAGGTGCCCATGTCTTATAGATGCGCGAGAGGGATTTTGGCCCCCCTTTTTCTCTCGGCATCAAGGCCATCGGAGTTCGCGTCGCCACCTCAGAAGCGGGAGGAACCCTGGTGTGCAGGTAGTTCGTGCCCCGGCGCCCGCGCGCCGTGCTCGAGCCGGACCTCCGGGCGGGCTAAGCGACCGCCGGGGCTGGTCCGGGAGGGCGCGGACCGTGAGCGGGGTCCCGCGAGAGGGACGAAGCCCGCGGTCTTTGCGGTTAATTACTCGCGGTAAGGGAAACCAGGAAGAGCGGACCAACAAACTGGGGGCCGGGCAGGAATGCGGAGCTCAGCGCCAATACGGGAAGCTGACAATGCGGGCGCTCCTCGTCGAAGCCGAGGGACGCCGGCTCTTCTACAGCGGCGACCTCCGAGACCACGGGCGAAAGCCCGGGCGCCTGGGCGCGTTGATCGAGCACCCACCCCCCGTGGACAGCCTGCTCCTCGAAGGGACCCAGGTCAGCGGCGACGGCGAGCTCGTACGAGACCCGATCACCGAGGCTGGCGTGGAAGCCAATTGTGTTTCCCTGTTCGAGGAGACCGCCGGCTTGGTCCTCGCGAACTACTCCGCGCAGAACATCGACCGGCTGGTGACGATCTATCGTGCGGCGAAGCGGTCGGGGCGAACGCTGGTCATGGACCTGTATGGCGCGACGATCGCTGCCGCGACTAGACGCGACTCCATTCCCCAGGCGACGTGGGACGACATAGTCGTCTACGTCCCCCAAGCCCAACGAGTACGGGTGAAGCGCACCCAAGAGTTCCATCGCGTCCAGGCAGTCCGTGACAACCGGATCTACGCCCAGGACCTCGCTTCGCGGGCAAGCGAACTTGTGCTCACCTTCCGAGCCTCGATGAGGCATGAGGTCGACAAAGCGGAGTGCCTCAAACGAGCCAGTGCACTGTGGTCGCTGTGGCCCGGATACCTCGACTCTCCATCCGGGCGCAACCTACAGCGATGGTTTGAGGAAAGGTCGATCCCGCTAACTGTTACGCACGCGTCCGGGCACGCGACAGTCGAGGGATCTGCAACGACTGGCCAGCGCGCTCGACCCGGACCAAATGATCCCGATCCACACGTGGGCGCCGGAGGAGTACGCGTCACGATTCGACCGGGTGCAGTTGCGCGATGACGGAGAGTGGTGGACGGTGTGAGCGTGCCGCCCACACCGTTCACACCGATCTTTCGCCGACGGCGTGTCGTCGAGTCGATGTCCCGTGCCGAGCGGCTACTCGACGCGGAGGCGCTTGCCGCCGATCCGCAGCCGTTGATCAGCGATCTCCTCACCAGCATCGAAGTATTCGGCCGGGGCTACACGAACATCGACCTCCCGTTCGTCCCACCCGGCGGAGGGCGGAGACCCCTCCCCCTCGACCCCCAGCGATTCGCGAACACCAACGAGCTGGCGAGCTGGCTTGACGCGACGAGTCGGTGCTCACTCTCCGATCACCCGAGCCTGACGTTCGACTACATCGACCGTGAGGTCTCGATCATGCGCACGCTACGCCGTCCGCGGGATGATCTGGTGGGGACAAGGCCGGCTCGCAGAGGCCGTCGAGCCACTCGACACCGGCATCGAGGTAGCCCGCACCACAGCAAATACCCAGACGCTGGCGTGGAGCCTCTACGCCCGCTCGATAGTCGCCCTGGCCGCCGGAGACCTCGAGACCGCGCTCTCGACCGGACAAGAGGCCTTTGACATCACCGACGACGGCAACCCAAGTCATCTTTCGGCCGGGCGGCGCGCGGCCTCGCGGGCGTCTTGTTGAAAATCGGGATGGCAGAGGAGGCGGTGGAGCTGCTGGAGCGTTCGGCCGGCGGCCCAGACATGCCGCGCAGCGCGCCGAGCTGGAGGTCATCCGCGCTCGAGCTCCTGACCCGCTGCCGGCTGGCACTCGGCCAGCTGGACGAGGCGCGCCGAGCCGCCGAGTGCGCTGCTGCTGCCGCCGAAGTCGTTGACCTCCCATTGGCGAAGGCCTACGCGGATCGCGCCGCCGCCGCCGTGGCACTTCACGAAGGCGATCCCACGCGCGCCGCCGAGCTGGCGCTCGCCGCAGCGACGGTCGCCGACGAAGTCGGCCTCCAGATGGAGGCCGCACTGGCGCGCACCCTCGCCGGTCGCGCGCTGGCGCAGGATGGCGACCAACACCGAGCGGTAGGGCAGCTCGAACGCGCAGCGTCGGCGCTGGACCTCAGTGGCGCGCGACGTTACCGCGACGCGGCTGAGCACGAGTTGCGTCAGCTCGGCCATCACATCCATCGACGCTCACAGCCGTCGACACCCGCGGGCACCGGCGTCGGATCACTCACGAAGCGCGAGCTCGAGATCGCGCGCCTCATCGTCGACCGCCGGACCACCGCGAGATCGCCGCGATGCTGTTCCTCAGCCCCAAGACCGTCGAGACACACATCCGCAACATCTTCAACAAGCTCGACGCCGGCTCTCGGGTCGAAGTAGCCCGCATCGTCGAGCGCACCGACCGGCTCGCCTCGTCAGGGGCTCTGTCGGTGTTCGGGCCGAAACGTGAACCCTGATCCGCGTGCGCGGCCTCCCTATGGCACTGACATCAAATGGCTACGTCCATCGCCAGCTGTCAGGCGCTCAGTCGGAACGGCGGGTACTCGTCGGTCACGAGCACGAACGCGTAGGCGGTCACGCGGTTGCTCCAGCGCGTGACACCCACCACGTAGTCGAACAGCGCCCGTGGGTAGCGGCCCGTGAAGAGGATCGCGAACCAAGCCGCGATGATCGCGAAGACAGCTGCGATGTAGAGGCAGAAGAGCACGATGTAGTGAGGGATGGCGAGGAACCACTTGACGAGCGGCAGCCAGCGATTCAGACCGTTCTTGGCGTCGGGGTAGTCGAGCTCGAGCCGCACATACTGCTGCTCGTCGGTCGAGGGGTACTTGTCGCTCAGCAGCGCGCCGTATGCGCAGACGCGGTTGGAAAAGCGCAGCATCTCGCGGTTCCAGTCGAACCACCAGCGCGGGTACTTCTGCCTGAAGACGATCATCAGCAGCGGCGGTAAGAACAGGAGGCCGGCGCCTGTGGCGGCAAAGCCCGCGTAGTCATCGCCGGAGGAGCTGGAGGCGGAGACCGTGCCGAGGGCGGCGAGCACGATGCCGATCGGGATCACCGTGAAGATCCGGAATGCGCTGGTGAGGCGGTTGAGGGGCCGATCGGGATAGTCAACGTCGAGGGTGAGCGGATAGCCGGGTGTGGTGGGCTGATGCTCCGTGCTGTTCATGAAAGCGAGTCTCCTTTGATGGTCGTGGAGCGATTGTGTGTTGTTGGGACCTCCGGTGAAGAAGTGGTCATACGCTCACCTCGCGCCGGGTGATCCGCCATGCGCCGACCAGCAGCGGAAGCAGCATCCAGAGCACGAGGGCGGTGCCCGCGTGGGCCCATTGGGTCGCGCTCAGGACCTCTTCGTTCATCGGACTGATGGCACGGCTGTAGTCCAGCCACGAGCCGACCCCGGCAAAGACGGGCAGCGAGGCCAACGCCGCGCACGCCGTCGGTACCGCGAAGTTGGCGACGATCGCGGGCGCCGAGGCGAGCAGCACCGCGCCGAAGGCGACCCCGATGACCATGGAGGTGGTTAGGTACACCACCGACTGGCCGACCAAGGGCGCGACGGAGGACCACGTCCCCTCGACGCCCGGCGCGGCGAGCGCCACTCCGGCGATGACGATCGCCAGGCACAGAGCCCACATCGCGAGCGCGAGGACAAGGCTCGCGAGGAGCTTCGCGCCCACTACGCGCGAGCGCACCGGGACCAGCGCGAAGGTGATCAAGCCCGTGCGCTGGGACCACTCCGAGGTCACGAGCAGAATCCCGACAATTGGCAGAAGGATGTTCGCCGGTTGCGTTCCGATTGACAGGACGGATTGGAGCGTGTGGTCGCTTGCGTCGCCGACCAGGCAGCGGATGGCTACGACGGCCACGGTCAGCGCGACGGTGGCGACTTGCAGCCAGAAGCCGGCCCGGGTGTCGACCATCTTGCGCAGCTCCACCCGGGTTAGCCGGCCGAGGCCGGGCCGGGCGGAAGTCGACGCGATCGGCATAGCCGGACGCGGAATGGCGAGGGTGGAGGTGCTCATGCGGTGGCTCCTTCGAGTTGGACGGGGGTCGAGCTCGTCGCGGCGTGGGGTGCTGGCTCCGCGGTCAGCTCGAAGAACAGGTGCTCGAGCCCGGCGCTCTCCGACGGGGCGAGACCGCTCAGGACGACGCCGTCGGCCATCGCCACGCGGGCGACGGCCTCCGGCTCGGCATCCACGAGCAGGCCGCCGGACTCGCCCGGGCGGGCGGAGAGCCCCGCCCCAGCGAGCGCGCCGCGCAGGCCCTCGGCGTCTTTGGCGCGCACCGATGTTCCGGACGCGCCCAGCAGCTCGGCGCGCGTGCCCTGCGCCAGAATCCGCCCCCCGCCGATGATGACCATCCGGTCGGCGATCGCCTCGACCTCGGCCAGCAGGTGAGAGGAGAGCAGCACCGTGCCGCCACGGTCCGCGAAGTCCCGCAGTAGGTCTCGCATCCAGCGCATGCCCTCCGGATCGAGGCCGTTGGCGGGCTCGTCGAGGATCAGCACCTCTGGATCGCCGAGCAGGGCATGGGCGAGGCCGAGGCGCTGGCGCATGCCCAGCGAGTAGCGCCCGAGGCGTCGCCGTGCCGCCGCCTCGTCGAGCCCGACGAGGTCGAGCAGCTCGTCCACCCGAGTCTCGGGGACACCCATCGTCTGCGCGGAGACCGCCAGCGCCTCACGCCCGCGGCGTCCGGCGTGCTGCGACGAGGCGTCGAGCAGGATCCCGACGCGCCGCCCCGGGTTGGGGAGGTCTCTGTAGCGCCCGCCGAGCACACGAGCGCAGCCCGCGTCGGGCTCGGCGAGGCCGCAGAGCACCCGCATCGTCGTGGTCTTGCCGGCGCCGTTGGGGCCGAGGAAGCCCGTCACGGTGCCCGGCTTACAGCGAAACGTCGCGTCGGAGACGACGGCGCGCCCGCCCAGTCGCTTGGTGAGGCCTTCGGTTTCGATCATGACCACAGCCTCCCCGCCGCCAGGGATGCCCGCCACGGTCTGCGGGCCATTCTTCGCTAGCCGTTGGGCGGGGGCGGCTGGCTACTTCGGTAGGGGGTCAGGGCCGGACGCCTGGCGTAGCCTTGTCATGGGTTGATGGCACGCCAGACAACAGCGAGCTTCACCTCGGCCCTGTCCCGCTCCTTGCGCTCCGCGCTTCCCGAAGTCCCGATCGAGAGCCCCGAGCGCAAGCGCGGCCGTCGCGACCGCGCGGTCGACGCGGCGATGTACCTGATCGCGTTTGCGATCGCCGCTGTCGCGGTCGGCGACACGTGGATGCAGCACGCCGGGTGGCTTCGCGCGGCCGAAGTCGTGACCGGGATCGCGGCCGTCGCTGCGCTGCACTGGCGGCGCTCGCACCCGGCGACCGTTGGGCTGTTTACCGCGGGGATCTCGATCGTGGTCATTGCGGCCTCCGGAGCGCAGCTCGTCGCGGCCTTTAATGCGGCGGTCCGCGCCCGCGCGGTCGACCTCGCCTGGGTCGCCGGCGTCTCCATCGTCTCCTGCTTTTCGATCCCGCTGATCTACGCCGACGGCAACGGCTATCTGGCCTCGGTCGGGATCGGCCTGCTGTGCACGGGCATCGTGATCGGGTGGGGGCTGTTCGTGCGCGCGCGGCGCGAGCTCGGGCGCTCGCGGCGCGAGCAGGCCGAGCGCGCGGAAGCCGAAGTCCGAGCGGCAGAGCGACGACGGATCGCACGTGAGATGCACGACGTGCTCGCCCATCGCATCTCGCTGCTCTCGGTGCATGCCGGCGCGCTGGAGTACCGCCCCGACGCCCCTGCAGCGGAGGTCTCCGAGGCGGCCGGTGTGATCCGCGCGAGCGCGAGGGCGGCGCTCGAGGAGCTGCGTAGCGTGATCGGGGTCCTCCGGGAGGAGGAGGGCGAGGGCACGCTCGATCCGCCCCAGCCTGAGCTCGCCGATCTCCCCGCGCTTGTCGAGGAGTCGCGGAAAGCCGGGATGCGGCTGAGCGCACGGATCGACCTCGACGGCGCGACGCCGCCCACCGCGGTCGGGCGCACGGCATACCGGATTGCGCAGGAGGGGCTGACCAACGCTCGCAAGCATTCGCCCGGGGCAGCGGTGACGCTCACGGTCCACGCGCCCGACAATGGCTTGGAGGTCGAGGTCCGCAGCGGGCCGGTGGCGGTGCCGGTGTCTTCCTCGCTCCCCGGGGCGGGCACCGGCCTCATCGGGCTCGCCGAGCGAGTCACCCTCGCCGGCGGCGAGCTCGAGCGCGGCATAGACCCCGACGGCGCGTTCGTCCTACATGCGCGCCTCCCGCGATGATCCGGGTTCTGCTCGTTGACGACGACCCGCTGGTGCGCTCCGGCCTGCGCATGATGCTCGCCGGCGCTGCTGGCCTCGAGGTGGTGGCCGAGGCCGACGACGGGCGCCAGGTGCTCGGGGCGGTGGACCGCCACCGCCCCGACGTGGTGCTCATGGACATACGCATGCCACAGCTCGACGGCATCGCGGCCACCCGCCTCCTCAACGCTCAGCCAGACCCGCCGGCCGTCCTCGTCCTCACGACCTTCGACGCCGATGAGCTTGTCCTGCGCGCGCTGCAGGCCGGCGCGGCCGGCTTCCTGCTCAAGGACACCGCGCCGGCCGAGATCGTCCGGGCGATCGAGCTCGTCCACGCCGGCGACGGGACGCTTTCTCCCGCTGTCGCCCGCCGGCTCATCTCCCTCGTCGCCGGCGACTCCGACGCGGGCGCACGCGCAGAGCAGGCGCGCGAGCGCCTGGCCACCCTCAGCCCGCGCGAACACGACGTCGCCCTCGCCGTCGGCCGCGGCCACGCCAACGCCGAGATCGCCGCCACGCTGCACCTCTCCATCGCAACCGTCAAAGCCCACGTCTCCCGCCTCCTCGACAAGTCGAGGTCGACAACCGGGTCCAGATCGCCCTACTCGTCCACGACGCGCACGGGCGCTAGCTGTAGTGAGCCGAACCCGGCCTGGCTCACTCCGCGTGGCAGGCCGGGGCGGCCACGGGTTCGGATTTGGTCCAGGAACCCGGTGGAAAAGAACCGATTCAATGACCCGGGCCTCGGCCGCGAGACACCTCATCGGCCAACACACCCATGATTTGCAGGTGATTCTTGAAGGCCGGTCAGTTTGCACCCCCGCTTGCCATGCAGAAGGTCGTGGGTTCGATTCCCATCAGCTGCTTCGCGTCGAGCCCGCCCGGGCAGGGATTCTGCGGGCTTGGACTCCTCGGTCGAAGCCCCGCGGGTGCGTCTTTGTTGGCGGTCGTGGGGAGGCCGACGAGTGGCGCCGGCGACCGCAGCGACCGCCATGCTCTCGGTGTGCCGGCGATCAGCAGCTTCTTCGGGATCACGATCGCGATGTACTACGACGACCACGGCCACCCGCATTTCCATGCTCGCCACGCCGGCAACCAGGCCAAGGTTCGTATCGATGAGCTAGAGGTGATCGAGAGCTCCCTGGGACGGCGGCAGCTGCGCTTCGTGCTTGCTTGGGCAGAGCTGCACCAAGATGAGCTGGCCGACAACTGGAGCCGCGCCCGCCTAGGTGAAACACTCCGGGAGATCGAGCCGCTGCAATGAGCGAACTCACACCCGACATAACGAAGGTGTCCGTCGTCCGCCACGGCGCGCTCCGGCTGACCTTCGCCGACGGGCTAAGCGGGGAAGTCGAGGTCCTTGACCGCATGCGCGGGCCAGTGTTCAGCGAGGCTCGCTCGCCTGAGGGGTTCGCCGCGGTCAGCGTCGATCAGGACACCGGCACCGTGGTCTGGCCCGGGGGCGCCGACTTGGCCCCCGACACCCTTTATCACCGTGTTCGCGCGGGTGCATGGCCTGAAGCCGGTCTGCGCACCTGATCGCGAAGCACAGGCGATCTGGCCTGCCCGTGGCCACACGTGGGTGGCAATTGGGTGGCAGAACCCCCGACGATCCAGGCCAATCCAGGGACGCACGAGGACCGAGGCGCGCACCCCAACCACCCAATGTTTCCCCTGTTTGCAGGCACTTCTCGCATCTACAGCCCTAACGGGCTATCTGCTTGCCATGCAGAAGGTCGTGGGTTCGAATCCCATCAGCCGCTTCGCCCCAAAGCCAGATCAGGACTGGCTTTGGGGCCTCTCGTCGAGAGGAGCGCGAGCCGCCTGAGCGGCCCGATAATCGGACGACTGCCAATTGGCTGCCAGAACCTGCCGTCCTGAGAAGGCCGCGAACGCCTCCTCGAGGTCGCAGCCGAGCGCATCCTCGAGCCCTTGGAGGGCATCGGGTCCGAGGTCGAGGACCTGCTGGTAGACGCCCATCGTGAGCTTGGGGTCTGTATGACCGAGCAGATACATCGCCCTCCGTGGACTCACCCCGACCTCGGCTTGGAGCGACGCAAACGTGCGGCGCAAGGTGTGCGGGGTGAGATGGCTGATGGCCTCTTCTTCGTTGTCGGTGAGAAGCAGGTTGGCGCGCTGGTGGATGGGAGCGATGACGTGGCGACGAACGTTGTCGGGGGTGTTGTGCGTGCCATTGCGGGTGGCGAACACTGGGTCATCTGGACCCCATCCATGCTGGGCCCGGTGCTCAAACAGGATCTCGTGCAGCGCGGGGACCATCGGCACCACCCGTTCGGAGGCGTCGGTCTTGACGCGTGGGACGGCTATCTGGCGCTGAGGGAGATTGACGTGGGAACCGTCGAGCTTGCACAGCTCGGAGATTCGAACGCCGGCAAGCGTAAGCGTTGCGACGAGAGCGAGTCTCGAGACGTCGTTGCGTCGGCGCTCGGGACCATCGGTCCACACCTCACCGCGCCGGATCCTGCGAATGAGGGTGTCCGACACCTTGTACCTGCGCGCGAGGCGGACGGCGGGCGCGGACGACTCGCGGATCTGTAGGGGGGCCGCGTTTAGGCCTGCGGCTCGCCGCTTACGATGCGACTGACGCCCGGAAGGTCAGGCCCCCCTGCCCTCGGCCGGCGCCTTAAACCAGCGGCTTGAGCTGGCTGTCGGTTCGTATGCGTTAGCGTCATCGAACAGGGCGCGCGCGGGCATCTCTCGGGCCTGGTCGGCGGGTACGACTCGCCGCGTGGTTCGCGGTCGCGAGTCATCGCCAGTCGAAATACTCGCGGTGGATGTGGCGCGCGGGCACCCCGGCCTGCCGGAGCTGGCTCTGGAAGCTGCGCAGCATGCCCTGCGGCCCGCAAAGGAAGACCGAGAGGCCGCGCGGCGCGCCGCCAGCGGTCGCCAGGACCTGCCCGGTCGTCAGCCGCCCGGTGGCGCTGGTGTCGACGAGGTGGGCGTGCAGCTTCTCATGCCGCTCGGCGATCGCGGTGATCTCCGGCGCGAACGGCGCGTCGCCGTCCGACCACGTGTAGAAGAAGTCGATGCGGTCCGGCGCGGGGTGCTCGTCCAGCGCGCGCAGCCAGCTGAGGAACGGAGCGACGCCGACGCCGCCGGCGATCCAGACCTGGCGGTCGGTGCCCTTGGCGTGGTCGAAGCGCCCATGCGGGCCGCCGATCACGGCGGGCATGCCGGGCTCGATCAGCTCCCGCAGCCGCGAGGTGTAGTCGCCAAGGGCCTTAACCGTGACGCGGATGACGTCCTCGTGTGGAGCGCTGGCGATCGTGAACGGGTGGCGATGCCAGCCGTCCTTTCCCTCGAGGTAGATCATCGCGAACTGGCCGGGAACGAACGCGACCGGCCGGCCCAGCGGCTTCAGCGTGATCTCGACCAACCCGCGGCCGACCTCTGTCACCTCGGCCACCTGGTAGTCGTGCAGCGACAGGAAGAAGCGAGCCAGCAGCTCGCGGTAGACGTAGAAGGCGAGACCGATGCCGCCGATCGCGACGTAGCTCCAGCGCAGGACCGGCGCGCCGTCCCAGGGCGTGCCGTCGAGGACGCCGTGGACGAACCCGGCGGCGACGAACACGCCGGTGGTCCGGTGCAGCGCGCGCCAGCGCTCGTAGCCGCCGAACACCTGGCGCAGGTCACGCAGCCCGGGTGCGTCGCGGGCCGCCAGGACGAGGCCGCGGAGCGGTCTCGGGACGACCGACTGCCAGCGCGGCAGGATCGCCCAGGCCGCGAGCGCGACCATCCCGACGGCACCCACGACGCCCAACGGTCCGCCCAACGCGGTGCCCTGCGGATTGGACGCGAGCAGGATGTGTGGCAGCAGCAGCACCAGGCCGGTGATCGCGACCCGGCGGTGCCAGATCGCGGCGCGGTCGATGCCGTCGAACCACACCTCCACCCACGGCAGGGTGCTGATGAGCACCAGCCCGATCGAAAGCAGCACGATCGACTCGGCGCCCAGCAGCTGGCCGACGTACGAGCCAGTCGGCTCTCCCGCGGGTTGCGCCACGATCCACAACACCCCCACGGCGACCACGAGCGACGCGATGGTGACGGGACCGATCTGGCGGGCCGCCAACGACGGCCGCGCAAAGGACATACGCCCACCTTACGCCCGACGGAGCAGCGCTCACCGATGGCCGTCGCGGGCCTTGAGTCCCGGCGCTAGCCCTCCGGGCGACGGATCCGAAGCCTGCGCCGCCCTCTCGATTGTGAGCTAATGGCAACCCCTAAGGCGGCTCTGGTGCACTGGCCCTTTCGCAGTCGAGTATTCACCTGACGCTCCGTCCTGATTCCGAGCGGAGCGCTGCGACTTCTACCCCCAAGGAAACACCACGCGGAACAGTCGATCGAAATTCCGCTTCGAAGCACTTGCTACAGAGAACGCCGTCCGAGACGGGCGGGTGACGTTCCACAACGGCGAGGATTAGCCGACCCTTGGCTGCTGCGCGCTGACGTATGCCGGCGGATCTCCACCGGCTACGTAAACCAGACGAATGCCACCCGGCCTTCTTGCGGCTGCCTGCCACGGGATTTCACGGGCTTCGACGCGCCTTCCAGATGTCGGCCGGTTCCTGAGCCGCACGCCGAAAATAGGACATAGCCCAGTTCCGAGGGCGCGCGGGCGGGTGGCGTGGAGCGTCGCTCTCCGCGGCTGAGGGGCGGGCCAGGTACTCCGCTCATGTGATCGACGCGCGATCGGCAAGAACCCCCGCACCAGCCACCATCGGCCCCACACCGCCGTCATCGCAGGAACAACAGCCGTGAAGCGCCACGAAGCGATCTGCCTGTGTGCGGCCATTTCCTACAACTCAGCGGAGGGGGAGGGATTCGAACCCTCGGTACGGCATAACCGCACAACGGTTTTCGAGACCGCGGCGCTACGCTGCGCCGGTCAGCGTGCCCCGGAGAGTTTGTACCTAACGCCAACCCGTAGTGCTAGGGCTCCCGGGCTCTTTGGCAGTCGCCGTCAGGTCACGGTGTGGGGGCGTATTCGGCATCGGTCACGTGGTCGCCCCAGGTGACGGGGTTGCCGTCGTCGTCGGCTTCCTGGATGGCGATGTGGGTCATCAGCCGGTCGCTGGCGGCGCCGTGCCAGTGGTCCTCGCCGGGTTCGAAAAACACGCGATCACCCGGGCGGATGACCTCTATCTCGTCGCCGCGGCGCTGGCATAGCCCGACGCCCTCGGTCACGTAGATGGTCTGACCGAACGGGTGCGTATGCCATGCCGTTCGGGCGCCGGGGGTGAAGTGCACCAGCG
>JBBRYL010000018.1:0-44607 GCA_038237685.1 Solirubrobacterales bacterium
GAGGGCCGCGACGACGAGATGATCGTCTCGGGTGGCGAGAACCTCTTTCCCAAGGAGGTCGAGGACACCCTGGCGCGCCACGCCAGCGTGTCGGAGGCGGCGTGCATCGGCGTCGACGACGAGAAGTTCGGCCAGCGCCTGCGCGCGTTCGTGGTGCTCGAGGGCGCCAAGAAGGGGTCTGAGGACACGCTCAAGAAGCACGTCAAGTCCAACCTGGCCAACTATAAGGTGCCGCGCGAGATCTGGTTCCTGGACGAGTTGCCCCGCAACGCGACGGGCAAGGTGCTCAAGCGGGAGCTGAAGGAGATCGAGAAGCAGCCGAAGTAGGGGGCGGCCCGTCCCGCCACCGCTGGGCCGCGTCGCCCGGCCACGGCGGGCGCCGCTACGCCGGCAGCTGGCGCAGGTCGCGCTCAGGTTCGATGCCCCAGCGCTCGCCAACCGCGATCAGGTCGTCGTCCAGCGGCCAGCGGTCGGCGACGGGCTCGCCCTCGTAGTCCGGCGCGCCGCCCTTGAGCACCATCGAGCCGCGGTTGTCGCCGATCTCGCGGATCGCCTGGACCTCGGCGTCCGACAGCACCACAGCGCTGGGCGTGTCCGCCAGCTCTGAGCGTTTGGCCTCGATCGTCTTGGCGTGCTCGCCCGCCTCCTGGATCAGCGTGGGCGCGCAGCACGCGACGGAGGGGTGGGCAAGGTTCCACTGGCAGGCCAGTTGGAGCAACGTGAGCTCGTGGCGCCGGGCGATCGGGCGCAGCCGCTCGATCCGCTCGATTCCCGCCTCGACCCAGCCGGCGGGGCGAAAGCCGCGATGGTCGTTGCGGGGAAACTCGTGGCCGGCGCCGAGGTCGTCCCACAGCAGGCCGCCGTAGTCGACCACGCGGGTGATCGCGCGGATCCCGGCGCGCTCGGCGGCGGGCAGCACCAGCTCGCCCGGCCACGGCTCCAGCGGATTCAGGATGAGCATGGCCCAGTCGATCCGGTCGCCGAAGCGCTCGAAGCAGTCGATCAGGTCAAGGGTGAAGCCGTTGGCGGGCCCAGGGGCCACGCCGATCTGGCCGGCCAGGCCCTCGGCGCGCAGCGCCGCCATCGCGTCCCAGACGATCTCGGACGTGTAGCCGGTCCGGTCGGGGTTGTGCAGCAGCAGCAGATCGAAGGCGTCGATGCCACACCGTTCCAGCGAGGCCTCGGTGGCCTCGCGCAGATAGGTGGCGTAGTCGCCCGGGCCGCGCAGCCGCGGGTCGGTGAAACGGGGAAAGCCCTTCGCGCCCTCGCGCTCGCCGTTGACGAAGTCGTGGCCCACTGCGCCCACCACGCAGACCTCGTCGCGGTCGACCGACGCCAGCGCGCCGCCGAGCATGCGATCGGCTTCGCCCTGGCCGTAGGTGTCGGCGGTGAGCACGGTGTCGATCCCCTCGCCAGGAGTCAGCAGCGCGGCCAGGCGCTCATCTTCGATCTGCTCGCCGAAGTGCATGAAGCGGCCGCCGCTCCAGGTGCCCAGCGCCACGTGTCCCGGATCGCGCATGGCGGCCATGCTACGCCGCGGCCGACTTCACAAGCCCTTGCGGGCCTTGGCGATCCGAGCGGCCTCGCGCGGGTAACGGGGCCGCAGGTCGCCGGCGATCTCGCGCAGGTAGCCAGACACCGTCTGGTCGCCGGAGGAGCGGTCGGGTGGGGGCACGCGCGTATCCGGACCCGCGCCGGACCGATCGAGCGTGGTCTCGATAGTTGAGACCTCCTTGCGCACCGACGGCGCCATGGCGCGCTGGGGATCACTTGCCGCGTAGGCGAGGAAGGCCTTGGTGGCCGGGGCGTCGAGCGCGAACACGTCGCCGTTGTAGTGGCGCTGCACCAGGCTCGGTACCACCCGGCGCAGCTCCCCGAGGGCGGCGAGGCCGAACTCGTCGGGCTTGCCACCTTCGAATGAGCCCATGCTCACCGTCTTCTGTACCGAGGTCCGCAGCCGCACCGCCTGGGCCTTGTCGGTCCGGAGCGTCTCCTCGGTATCGAGGGCGTCGCCGATGTCCGAGCGCGACGCGTTCAGCGCCTGGGCGTCGGCCTTTGACAGCTCGTCCGGGTCGCCGCATCCCGCGGCCAGGCCAGTAGTGGCGAGTGCCAGCAGCACCGCCACGATCACACGGGAGCGCACGGTCAGGCGCCGGCGGAGCTGCGCGCCAGCTCGATCAGCGACCGCACGCCAAAGCCCGACGCGCCACTGCCCACGTAGGGGCGATTCAGGCCCCAGGCCGTGCCCGCGATGTCCATGTGCACCCACGGCACGTCGCCGACGAAGTGCTTGAGGAACTCGGCAGCGGTGATCGATCCCGCCTTGCGGCCCTCCGGCGCGTTATCGAGGTCGGCGTAGCGGCCCTTTACCAGCTTCGCCGTCTCCTCGTGCAGCGGCAGCCGCCAGCCGAGCTCGCCGGTGGTGGTGCAGGCGGCTTCGACCTGGCCGGCCCAGGCGTCGTCGTTTGAGAACAGCCCACAGTGGGTCGAGCCGAGCGCCACGAGGATCGCCCCGGTGAGCGTGGCCAGGTTGACGATGCGCTCGGCGCCCTGATCGACCGCGTAGTCGAGGCAGTCGGCAAGCACCAGGCGGCCCTCGGCGTCTGTGTTGTTGATCTCGATCGTCTTGCCCTGGCGGGACGTGACGATGTCGCCCGGCTTGACCGAGTGGCCACTCGGCATGTTCTCTGTGGCGCCGATCACCGCGGTGAGAGTGATCGGCAGGCTGAGCTCGGCTATGCCCGCCACCGCCTCGAGCACCGCGGAGCCGCCCGACATGTCGAACTTCATCTCCGCCATCTTGGCTCCGGGCTTCAGCGAGATGCCGCCGGTGTCGAAGGTCACCGCCTTGCCGACGAAGCCGAGGTGCGGACCCTGGTCGCCGCCGTGGTAGCGCAGCACGAGGAGTTGGGGCTCGGCATCGGTTCCCTGGGCCACCGCGGCGAACGCACCCATCCCCAGCTCGGCGATGGCCTCACGGCCGAACACCTCGAGCTCGAGCGTGTCGAAGTCGTCGGCGATCTCGTGTGCGCGCGCGGCGAGGAACTCTGGATTTGCCACGTTGGACGGCAGGTTCTGTAGGTCGCGTGCGCGGTTGACCGCGTAGGCGACGACGGCCGCCTGGTTGACCAACTCCTCGGACACACCCTCGCCCGTGAGCTCGAGCCCGCCCAGGCTGTCGTCTGAGGCATCCTCGTCGTCGGAGTCGTCGCGCGACTTGAACCGCTCGAACTCGTACAGCCGCAGCAGCGTGCCCTCGACGACGGCCGCGGCCACCTCGGGCGGCGCATGCCACGAGAGGTTCTCGGCGCCGACCTCCTTGGCACGCACGGCCACAGCACAGGCGATCACGCGTGCCTTTTCGGGGTCGAGCTCGTCGCGTTTGCCCATGCCGGCCACGATCACGCGCCGCGTGCCGCCGCCGGCCGCTTCCTCGTGCACCAGCGCGAGCTTGCCCCGGCCCGGCTTGGCCTCGCCGGACTCGACCACGGCCGCGATCGCCTCGTCTGAGGGCTGCTCCCCGTCGAAGAGGGGGACTACGCGGGTGTCGGCCGAAGTCTCGTTGGGCGCGCCGCCGTGGACGCTCACGTTGATGGTGGACATGGTCGGGCAGTCTAGGGGCGATAACGTCCCGAGCCCCGCCGTTTCTGCGCCGCAACTACCAAGGAGCCGCACGCCCCCATGCCCAAGACCGTGATCCTCGGCACCGCCCGCACCCCCTTCGGCAAGATGGGTGGATCGCTTTCCACCGTCGACGCCATCGACCTGGGTGGCCACGTGATCGAGCACGCCCTCGACCGCGCCGAGGTAAAGCCCGATGAGGTCCAGCACGTGGTGTTCGGCCAGGTGCTGCAGGCCGGGCAGGGCCAGGTGCCCTCTCGGCAGGCACAGATCAAGGGCGGCATCCCCAAGGAGGTCTCCTCAGAGACCGTGAACAAGGTCTGCGCCTCGGGTATGCGCTCGGCGGGCATAGTCGACCAGGCCGTGCGTGCGGGCGACCTCGACGTTGCCGTGGCGGGCGGCATGGAGTCGATGTCCGGGGCGCCCTACCTGCTGCCCAAGGCGCGCTTTGGCTACCGCATGGGCGACGCCAAGATGCTCGACGCGATGGTCCACGACGGCCTGACCAACCCGTTTACCGACAAGCAGATGTTCGTCGAGGCCACCGAGGTCGGCGACGAGCTCGAGATCACTCGCGCCGACATGGACAAGTTCGCGCTGCGCAGCCACGAGCTTGCCATCGCGGCCACCGACGACGGCAAGCTGGCCGAGGAGATCGCCCCCGTGAGGATCTCCTCGCGCAAGGGCGACACCGTTGTCGAGGTCGATGAGGCCCCGCGCCGCGGCAGCAGCCTCGAGAGTCTGGCCAAGCTGCCGGGGCTGACGGGCAAGGACGGCTCGCACACCGCGGGCAACGCACCGGGGGTAAACGACGGGGCGGGCGCGCTGGTGCTCTCAAGCGACGGGTGGGCCAAGGCCAACGGCAAGCAGGTGCTGGCCACGATCGTGACCCAGGCCGCGGTGGCCGACGACTTTCCCTACCTGGCCCGCACCCCGGCAAACGCCACCAAGCTGGCGCTGGAGAAGGCCGGGCTGTCGATCGACGACATCGACCTGTTCGAGATCAACGAGGCGTTCGCCTCGGTTGCCGTGAACTCGGTCCGGATGCTCGGAATCGACGAGAGCAAGGTCAACGTCAACGGCGGGGCGATCGCGCTCGGTCACCCGATCGGCGCCTCGGGTGCACGCATCCTCGGTCACCTGATCCACGAGCTGCGCCGTCGCGGCGGCGGGCTCGGCGTGGCCGCCATCTGCTCCGGCGGCGGTCAGGGCGACGCCGTGATCCTGGAGGTCAATGGAGGCTGAGCCAACGCGCGCAGCAGCCTTCTTCGATCTGGACAAGACGCTGATCGAAGGGTCCTCCGCGGTGCATTTCGCACGGGCGGCCTACAAGGCGGGAATGAGGACCCGGCGCGAGATCGCCGGCGACCTCTACGCCAACCTGAAGTTTCGCTTCCGCGGCGCCACTGACCAAGAGACCGACGCCCTGCGCACCGCCGTGCTCGGCGCCCTGGCCGGCCAGCGGGTCACCGACCTGCAGCGGCTCGGTCCTACCGTGCTCGCCGGGATCCTGCCGCTCATCTACACCGAGGTGCTGCACGAGGCGTGGAGCCACATCGATGCCGGCCGGCCCGTCTACATCGTCACCGCAGCGAGCCACGAGCTGGCCGAGACCCTGGCTCGGGTGCTCGTGCTCGATGGTGGGATCGGCGTGCGCTCGGAGGCGCGCGACGGCGTCTACACCGGTGAGCCCGACGGTCCCTTCACCTACCGCGAGGGAAAGGTCGAGGCGATCAAGGCGCTCGCCGACGTCGAAGGCTTTGAGCTTGAGCACTGCTTCGCCTACTCCGACTCGGAGTCCGACCTGCCGATGCTGCGCGCCGTCGGGCATCCGGTGGTGGTCAATCCCGACCGCGAGCTCGAGCGGATCGCGCGCGCGGAGGGCTGGCGCATCATGCGCTTCGACAAGCTGGCCCGGCGCATCCGCGTGGCCGCCGCCATCGGTGCGCTGAGCCTGGTGGGCGGCGGTGGCGGATACGCCGTAGGTCGCTTGCGCGACCGCTCTGGCCGGGCCCGCCGCGCCTTGCGCGCCGCCCTGCGCCGTTGACCGGAAGGCCAGCCGCGGCGCTCGCGCGTACCCGTTGTATGGCTCAATCAGACACGAAGAAGAAACCGACGAACCCCGAGCAGGCTGCCCGCCACGACGACGGCCAGGATCAGAAGCCGATCCAGTCCCAGGAGGACAGCTCGTCGTTGTGGGACTCCGATCAGCACTCCGACGCCCCGGGACCGTTTGGCACCGGTGGCGACTAGGCGCCGCCCGCCCCGGGTAGCGCCCGGTGCATGATCGAAGAAACCGAAGATGTCAAGGACAGCGACGACTCCCAGGATGCGGCCACCCATGGCGAGGGCCAAGACCAGGACCCCAAGCAGTCACGGGAGGAGAACACGGGGCTGATGGACAGCGCGCAGCACTCCGACGCGCCGGGCCCGTTTGGCACGGGCGACTCCGTGGATCCGGCAGCGAATGACGACTAGCTCGCGGTAGCTGCGCCGCGCCAGGTTCGCCCGCCGACGAACACTCGTCCGAGAGCGACGTGCGCCGGCTGCTACAACCCATTGCAGCGACCGAGAGGACCGTCGTTGCCGGAAGAGGCTGAGGGGAAAGTGCAGGCTCGCGGACGACGTGGACTCTCCACGGCGCGGGAGGTCCTACGCGTGCTTGCCTTCCTCCAGGGGCGCCCGGACGGCGCGCGGGCGGCCGAGGTGGCCCGGGTCGTGGGCAAGAGCACATCGACCGCGTACTACCTGCTCGTGTCGTTGTGCGAAGAGGGCTTCGCGGTCCACGACCGGGACGGCCGCTACCGCATCGACAGGCATGCCGACTCGGCGGCCTCGGAGGTTCTGAGCACGCTGCCCCCCGACGAGGGCGCACGCGCTGTCGAGGCCCTGTTCGCACGTACCCGGAAGCGCTCGTATCTCGGTGTCGTCCGCCAGGGGCTCATCGAGATCACGATCGTGCGCGGTCGCCAGGGTGTGGCCAAGATGCCCGGGCTCGGGACCCGCATCACCGACAACGCCCACGCCCTCGCAATGGGCAAGGTGGTGCTCTCCCGGCTCCCGGAGGCCGCCGTGGACCGCTATGCCCGTCGCGGGCTCACCGCCTACACGCCGGGCACCATCACCGACCCCGCGGAGTTGACCGCCGAGCTCGAGCGGGTGCGCGAGCAGGGGTTCGCGGTGGATCGCGAGGAGTTCGACGAGGACTTCTGCTGCGTCGCCGCGCCCGCGCTCGACGAGTCCGGCCGGCTGCGAGGCGTGCTCGGTCTGTCGACATCCGTGCGGACCTTCGATCGCGAGCGCGAGGCCCTGGCCGACGCCGTTTTCAACATTGTGCGAAACAACACCAGTTTCTTGGCTCGGGGTGCCCCTCGCACCTAGCGTGCGCCTCCGACCGACTCCCCAAGGAGGCACACCGCTGTGAGCAGAGCGAGCATCACAAAGGCCCACAACAAGATCCAGGAGCTCTCGTGGGACCCAACCTACGTGGAGCCCGTTGAGAAGTACGCAACCGACTACACGTTCGAGAAGGCGCCCAAGAAGGACCCGCTCAAGCAGGTTCTGCGGTCGTACTTCCCGATGGAGGAGGAGAAGGACAACCGCGTCTTCGGCGCGATGGACGGCGCCATCCGAGGAAACATGTTCCGCCAGGTCCAGGAGCGCTGGATGGAGTGGCAGAAGCTCTTCCTCTCGATCATCCCGTTCCCGGAGATCTCGGCCGCGCGTGCCATGCCGCTGGTGATCGGGGCGGTGCCAAACCCGGAGCTGCACAACGGGCTTGCCATCCAGATGATCGACGAGGTCCGTCACTCGACGATCCAGATGAACCTCAAGCGGCTCTACATGAATCACTATGTGGACCCGGCCGGGTTCGACATCTCCGAGAAGGGGTTCTCCAACTGCTACGCCGGCACGATCGGCCGCCAGTTCGGTGAGGGCTTCATCACCGGGGACGCCATCACGGCGGCCAACGTCTACCTGACCATCGTCGCCGAGACCGCGTTCACCAACGTGCTCTTCGTCGCGATGCCCAGCGAGGCGGCGGCCAACGGCGACTCCCTGCTGCCGACGGTCTTTCATTCGGTGCAGTCCGACGAGTCGCGCCACATCTCCAACGGCTACTCGATCATCCTCATGGCGCTCGCAGACGAGCGCAACCGGCAGTTGCTCGAGCGCGACCTGCGCTACGCCTGGTGGAACAACCACTGCGTGGTGGACGCCGCCATCGGCACGTTCATCGAGTACGGCACCAAGGACCGCCGAAAGGACCGCGAGTCCTACGCCGAGATGTGGCGGCGGTGGATCTATGACGACTACTACCGCTCCTACCTCGTGCCGCTCGAGAAGTACGGCCTCACGATCCCGCACGACCTGGTCGAGGAGGCCTGGAACCGGATCTGGAACAAGGGCTACGTCCACGAGGTCGCCCAGTTCTTCGCGACGGGCTGGTTCGCCAACTACTGGCGGATCGACGCGATGGACGACGAGGACTTCGAGTGGTTCGAGCACAAGTACCCAGGCTGGTACGACAAGTACGGCAAGTGGTGGGAGAAGTACGGGGAGCTCAGCAAGAAGAACGGGCACAACCCGATCGCCTTCGAGCCCGGCGAGTCCAACTACGAGTACCCGCACCGCTGCTGGAGCTGCATGGTTCCGTGCCTGATCCGCGAGGACATGGTGGTCGACGAGGTCGACGGCCAGGTCCGCACGTACTGCTCGGAGACCTGCCACTGGACGGACTCGGTCGCGTTCCGCCCGGAGTACGAGGGACGCCCGACGCCGGCCATGGGCAAGCTCACCGGCAAGCGCGAGTGGGAGACGCTCTACCACGGCATGGACGTCGCCGAGATCATGGAGGAGCTCGGCTACGTCCGCGACGATGGCAAGACGACGATGCCGCAGCCGCATCTGGACCTCGACCCCAAGAAGATGTGGACGCTCGACGAGGTCAGGGGCAACACGCTCCAGAGCCCGAACGTCCTCATCAACGAGATGTCGAAGGAGGACCGCGAGAAGCACGTTGCTCAATACAAGGCGGGTGGACCCGCCGGCCGGTTCGCCGAGACGGCGAACGGCAAGTAAACGCCGCAAGCCTGGGGTGACCGGACGCCAGTCCGGTCACCCCGACTTTCTGGGGAGGAAGGGCACCACTTGGGAGAGACATACAACGTCCGGTTCGAGCCCGTAGGGATCGACATCGAGGTCAACGAGGACGAGACCGTTCTCAACGCCGCGTTTCGCCAGGGCGTCATGCTCATGCACGGATGCAAGGAGGGCCAGTGCTCGGCCTGCAAGTCCTTCCTGCTCGACGGTGAGGTCGACCTCGAGCGGTACTCGACCTTCGCGCTCCCCGACTTCGAAGAGGCCGAGGGCTGGACGCTGCTGTGTCGCGCCCACCCGTTGGAAGACCTCCAGGTCGAGCTGGTCAACTACGACGAGGAGATCCTGCGCAGCGGACTGCCGCTGCAGACCGTGCAGACCCGCGTGGAAGCGGTCGAGGAGCTCACCCACGACATCCGGCGGGTCGTGCTCGCTCTGGAGTCCCCCGAGGAGCTTCAGTTCCACCCCGGCCAGTACGTCGACGTCGCCATTCCGGGCGCGGGAGAGGAGCACCGCTCCTTCTCCATGGCCAACCTTCCCTCGGACACCGGCAGGGCGGAGCTGATGATCAAGCTCTATCCCGACGGGCACTTCTCCGGGCTGCTGGCGGACGGCTCGATCACCGTGGGCCAGGAGCTGGCAATCACCGGGCCCTACGGCACGTTCACCCTCCGGGAGAGCTCGGAGCGACCCCTCGTGATGATCGGCGGCGGCGCCGGGATGGCCCCCATCCTCTCCCTGCTGCGCCAGATGGAGCACGAGGAAAGCCAGCGGCCGGCGACCTTCTACTACGGCGCCCGCACCACCGAGGACCTGTTCGCGCTCGAGGAGCTCGAACGGCTCAAGGGATGCCTGTCGAGCTTCGCGTTCGTGCCGGCGCTGTCCGACGACGATCCCGGCGAGGGCTGGAGCGGGGAGTGCGGCATGGTCACCGACGTCGTGCAGCGGCGTGAGGACGAGCTCTCCGAGGTCGACGCCTACGTCTGCGGACCGCCGCCGATGGTGGAGGCCGCCATGGGCCTGCTCTCTGCCCAGGGCGTCCCGGACAACCGCATCTTCTACGACAAGTTCACGACCACCGCCGAGCCCGAGGAGACCAGCCGGACATGAGCCCCACAACGAAGGAGAGCTCCAAGCCGGAGCGCGACGTCCCCAAGCTTTCATTCACCGACGCGGAGGCGGGGTCGCAGGAATTCCCGTCCTCCAACAGCCGGTCGTACAACTACTTCACGCCGGCCAAGCGGCGGGCGTCCGTCTATGAGGACGTCACCTTCGACGTCCAGCCTGACCCTGAGCGCCACCTCACACAGGGTTGGATCTATGGCTTCGCGGATGGCACCTCGGGCTATCCCAAGGAGTGGACCGCGCTCAAGTCCGGCGACTGGCACGTCTTCCGGGATCCCAACGAGGAGTGGGAGCAGACGATCTATCGCAACAACGCGAACGTCGTCCGCCAGGTCCAGCAGAACATCGCCAACGCGAAGGCCGCGCACAGCTTCGCGGGCTGGAACCGGACCTGGGTCGACATAGTGGCCCGCCACGTCAGCGCCTTCGCCCACGGCGAGCAGGGGATCGGGCTGTACGTCTACACCCCTGCCCAGCGCGACGCCCCGACCAACATGATCAACAACGCCCTGGCGGTGGGGGCGGTCCACAAGCTGCGATTCGCGCAGGACATCATCCTCTACAACCTCGATCTCTCCGAGGAGATCGAGGGCTTCGACGGTGACGCCCACAAGGACACCTGGCAGAACGATCCGGTCTGGCAGGGGGTGCGCGAGAACATCGAGCAGCTCACCGCCACGCGCGACTGGGCCGAGGCGTTCTTCGCGACGTCCGTCGTCTTCGAGCCGCTGGTCGGAGAGCTGTTCCGCAGCGGGTTCGTGATGCAGGCGGCTGCGCTGCAGGGCGACTTCACCACTCCGACGCTGATGGGCTCCGGAGAGTCTGACGTCGCACGCGAGCAGCGTGGGGCGCGTGCGCTGTTCGGCATGCTGGCCGAGGACCCCGAGCATGGCGAGGCCAACAAGGCGACCATGCAGGGCTGGCTGGAGACGTGGACGCCGCGCAGCATCGAGGCGGGACGCAAGCTCCAGCCCATCTGGTCGCAGCTTTCGGAAAAGGCCGTGCGCTTCGAGGACTCGCTCGAGCGCTCCAAGGTGCGCTTTGGAGAACTGCTCGGCGATATCGGCATCGACACCCCCAAGGAGGCAAAGACCGCATGAGTGAGGCTCCAGAGGAACGCTTCAAGGCAGACCGCACGCCGTCCAACCGGACCGGCGTGACCCTGATGAACAACCAGGTGGGCTATGTCGTCGCCCAGGTCATGCGCGAGACGGAGGGGGCAACCGTCGAGGAGCTCCCGTCGATGATCCGCGTGGACGGCGACAAGGAGCTGCATTTCAACTACGAGGAGATCGCCGACGCGCTCGGCTGGCCCGATTTCGGCAACGACGACTTCGAGGAGATCATGTCGACGCACTACGGCCGCATGGTTGTGCTCGACGAAGAGGTGATCCTCTTCGCCAACCCCGAGGACGCCGCGCAGTACATCGACTTCGACCTGCAGGAAGTGGAGTAGACCATGTACGAGAAAGATGGCGAGCAGTACTTCATCGTCGACAGCCACATCCACTTCTGGGACGCGAGTCCCGCGAACTGGGTGAAGGGGCAGGAGGAGTACGCCAAGGGCTGGATCGAGTGCTTCCACGCCTACCAGGCCCTCGGTCCCGAGGAGACGCACTGGCCGATCGAGAAGTTCCAGAAGTACTCCGAGGAGGACTTCGTCAAGGACGTGTTCGAGGACGGCGGCGTGGACGTCGGCATCTTCCAGTCCACCTACCTCAAGGAGTGGTACTCGACCGGCTTCAACACCGCAGAGGTCAACGCAGCGCTGGCCGAGAAGCACCCCGGCAAGCTCATCGTCAACGGGCGCTTCGACCCGCGTGAGGGTGAGGCGGGGCTGAAGCAGCTCGAAGAGGACGCAAAGCGCTACGACCTCAAGGGCGTCAAGCTCTACACCGCCGAGTGGTACCAGGGCTCGCGCGGCTGGACGCTCGCTGATCCCGAATGTGAGCCGTTCTATGAGAAGTGCAGGGAGCTCGGGATCAAGAACCTCCACGTGCACAAGGGTCCGACGATCTGGCCCCTCGACAAGGACGCATTCGACGTCAAGGACGTCGACATCGCCGCGACCGCAAACACCGATCTCAACTTCATCGTCGAGCACGTCGGGCTGCCGCGGATCGAGGACTTCTGCTTCATGGCGACGCAGGAGGCAAACGTCTACGCCGGATTGTCGGTGGCGCTCGGCGGCCTGATGCACGCCCGCCCCCGGTTCTTCTCCAAGGTGATGGGCGAGCTGCTGTTCTGGGTCGGCGAGGACAAGATGCTGTTCGGAAGCGACTACGCGATCTGGGAGCCCAAGTGGCAGATCGAGGCCCTGCTCGACTGGGACTACCCCGACGAGGAGTACTCGGACTTCCCGCGGGTCAACGACGCGACCAAGCGCAAGATCCTCGGCCTGAACGCAGCCGAGCTGTACGGGATCGACGTCCCGAAGGAGCTGCAGCTGCCCGACGAGTCGGGCACTCCGGCCGCGGAGGAGGACGCGCAGCTGGTCGATTCGGCAGCCGGATGACCCGCGAGGGCGTTCTGGAGGCGCTCGGACAGGTCTACGACCCCGAGCTGGACGAACCGATCACCTCGCTTCGATTCGTCAGCTCCTGCGAGGTCACCCCGGACGGCGACGTCGACGTCCTGCTGCGCCTGCCAACGCCGCAGTGCGCCCCCAATTTCGCATTCCTGATGGCAGCCGACGCGCGCGACGTGGTGCGGCGGCTGCCGGGAGTGCGTCATGTGACGGTGCGGCTCGAAGACCACTTCACCGGAGAGGAGATCAACGCCGCGCTGCAGCGCGGGGAAGGCTTCACCGCGGCGTTTCCGGGCGAGACCGACGATGACGATCTCGAGGCGCTGCGTGAGCTGTTCCAGCGCAAGGCGCTGATCGCCCGCCAGTCGACGATCTGCGAATCGCTGCTGGCCGGGGGCGCAAGCATCGAGGAGGTCACCGCCACCCGGGTCGCGGACCTGCCGAACCTGCCCGAGGCGCGGCGCTGCCTGGAGCTGCGCGAGCGGCTCGGGATCGAGAGCGACCTCGATGCCCCCGCGTTCGTGCTCCCCGACGGGGAGCAGCTGATGGCCGACCAGTTGAAGCGCTGGCTGCGGACCGCGCGGCTGGTGCGCACGAGCCTCGAGGCAAACGGTGGCATCTGCCGCTCGCTGCTCCGAGTCCGCCACGACCTGGCCGCCGATCCAGAGGAGGTCTCGAGATGAAGGGCGCGAGGCTGCACGAGTACCACGGCCCACACGAGTACAACGGCGCCCTAAAGGTCGAGGAGCTCGCCGAGCCCACGATCGACGGGCCCCACGACGTGATCGTGAAGATCGGTGGCGCCGGCCTGTGCCGGACCGACCTGCACGTGATCGAGGGGCAGTGGGCCGAGAAGTCCGGCGTCGAGCTGCCCTACATCCTCGGCCACGAGAACGCCGGCTGGGTCCAGGAGATCGGCTCCGCCGTCTCGAACGTCGCGGTCGGCGACACGGTGATCCTGCACCCGCTGATCACCTGCGGCCTCTGTCGCGCCTGCCGCGCCGGCGACGACGTCCACTGTGAGAACAACCTGTTCCCGGGCATCTCGACCGACGGTGGCTTCGCCGAGCTGGTCAAGACCACGGCGCGCTCGGTCGTCCGGCTCGAGCCGAGCCTGCACCCGCGCGACATCGCGGCGCTCGCCGACGCCGGTCTGACCGCGTACCACGCGGTCAAGAAGGCTGTCGGCCGCTTGTTCCCGGGCGCCCGCGTGCTGGTGATCGGGGCGGGCGGGCTCGGCCACATCGGGATCCAGTGCCTGCGGGCGATGACGCCCGCGGAGATCATCGTGATGGATCCCAACGAGGGCGCTCTCGAGTTGGCCTCAGAGCTGGGTGCCGGGCGCACGGTCCAGTTCGGCGACAACCACGTCGACACGGTGCTCGAGATGACCAACGGCCTCGGCTGCGAGGCGGTCATCGACTTCGTCGGCGAGGGCGGGGCGATCGAGGCGGGCGTGGCCAGTTTGCGCGAGGCCGGTGACTACTACGTGGTCGGCTACGGCGAGAACATCGACGTCCCGACGATCGACATCATCTCGAGCGAGATCAACTTCATCGGCAATCTGGTGGGCTCCTACAACGACCTCGCCGAGCTGATGTCCCTGACCGCTGACGGCAAGGTCACGCTCCACACGAGCACCTATCCGCTCGACGCGGTCAACGACGCGATGGATGACCTCGACAACGGACGGCTCCGCGGGCGAGGCATTCTCATGCCCGCCGGGGTCGAGTCACGGGATTAGGAGCTCATATGGGCAAGACCCTCCACTTCAATCACGATGCGCGGCTGCGGCTGCAGGCCGGCGTCGACGAGCTTGCCGACACGGTCAAGGTCACGCTCGGCCCCAAGGGGCGCAACGTTGTGCTGGAGCGACTCACCGGCGCCCCGATCATCACCAACGACGGTGTGACCATCGCGCGCGAGATCGAGCTCTCGGACCCGTTCAAGAACATGGGCGCGATGCTCGTCCGGGAGGTCGCCTCTAAGACCAGCGAGCTCACCGGTGACGGCACCACGACGGCCACCGTGCTCGCCCAGGCGATCGTGCGCGAGGGAATGCGCACGATCACAGAAGGTGCCAATCCGATGCTGCTGCGCCGTGGCATCGAGGACGCCACCGAGCTCGTGGTCGCCCACTTGCGCGAGCACGCCCGGACGGTGGAGGGCGAGAGCGAGCTGCGCCACATCGCAACCATCGCCGCCAAGGAGGACGAGCGAATCGGGGCGGCGGTCGCCGAGGCTCTCGATCGTGTCGGCGAGGAGGGCGTCGTCTCGATCGAGGAGTCCGTGGTGCCCGGCATCTCGGTCGACTTCGCCGAGGGGTTGCTGGTCGAAAACGGCGTGGTGTCGCCCTACATGATCGCCGACCAGGGCCGGATGGAGACCGTGCTCGAGGACCCCTACATCCTCATGACCACCAAGCCGATCTCGAGTGTCCACGACATCATGCCGGCGCTCGACGCGCTGATGAAATCGCCGCGGCCGCTGGTGGTGCTCGCCGAGAAGATCGACGGCGACGCCCTCGGCATGCTCGTGCAGAACTCGGCGCACGGCACGCTGCAGGCGATCGCGCTGAGGGCCCCGGGGTTCGGGCATCGGCGCATCGCGCATCTGCAGGACCTCGCGGCGTTCTGTGGCGGGGAGGTGATCACCGACGAGGCGGGCCTGACGCTGGAGCACGTCAAGCCGGAATCCTTCGGCCGCTGCCGGCGGGTGATCGCCACGGAGGAGTCCACGACCTTCATCGAGGGGGCTGGAGGCGAAGAACGCGTGCGAAACCGCCTCGACCGAATCCGGGTCGAGTTCGAGCGCGGGGTGCAGGAGCGCGACCGCGAGATCGCCGCCGAACGCCTGGCCAAGCTCTCGAGCCGCCTGGCCGTGATCCGGGTGGGTGGAGCGACCGACGTCGAGCTCAAGGAACGGGTCATGCGCACCGAGGGTGCACTTGCGGCCACCCGGGCCGCGGTGGCCGAGGGCATCGTCGCCGGGGGTGGCTCGGCGTTGCTGCGGGCCGAGCGCGCCCTAGAGGACCATGGCCTCGAGGGTGACTATGCGGTCGGGGCGGAGATCGTCAAGTTGGTGCTCAGCGTGCCGCTGTACTGGATCACCACGAACGCCGGCTATGACGGGCGGGCGACCATCGATCAGGTGCGCGAGATGGGTGACGCCGAGGGGCTCAATGCGCTGACGGGTGAGTTCGGTGATCTGTTCGAGGATGGGGTGATCGATCCCGTACGGGTCACCCGCCTTGCCCTCCAGCACGCCGCATCGGTCGCCGCGCTGCTGTTGACGACCGAGGCCGTCGTGGCCGAGGAGCTGCTGGCGCAACCCGGCGCCATCCTGTCGCCTGAGGTCGGCGACCTGGCCGAGGGCCTCGCCCGACCGTCCTCGCCGGTGTAGGGCCCGGGGTGCCCGCCGGGGCGACCCGGCGGCCCGATGCGGTATTCCTCCTGTCTCCATGACTGAGCTGAACGACTCCGAGCGCTGGTTCCGCGAGAAGTTCGCTGCGAAGCCGCAGCGCGATGCCCTGTTCACCACGATCTCGGGCGAGGAGATCCAGCCGCTCTACACCGAGGCCGATCTGCCCGACAGCTCCGCGATCGGGTTGCCCGGCGAGTTCCCGTACACGCGCGGGGTCTACCCGTCGATGTACCGCGGCCGGCTGTGGACCGTGCGCCAGTTCGCCGGCTTCGGCACCGCCGAGGAGACCAACGAGCGCTTCCGTTACCTGCTCGCCCACGGCCAGACCGGCCTGTCCACGGCCTTTGACATGCCGTCGCTGATGGGGCATGACTCCGACCACTTCCGCTCCGAGGGCGAGGTCGGCCGCGAGGGGGTGGCACTGGACACCACCGCCGACATGGAGACCCTGTTCGACGGCATCGACATGGGCGAGGTGTCCACCTCGATGACCATCAACGCCCCGGCGGCGATCATGCTGGCTTTCTACGTCGTCGCGGCCGAGCGCAAGGGCGTGCCGCCCCAGGCGCTCGCGGGCACGATCCAGACCGACATCCTCAAGGAGTACATCGCCCAGAAGGAGTGGTGCTTCCCGGTGGACCCGGCCATGCGGCTGGTGACCGACATGGTCGAGTACTGCACCATGCAGCTGCCCCGGTGGCACCCGATCTCGATCTCGGGCTACCACATCCGCGAGGCCGGATCGACCGCCCAGCAGGAGCTCGCGTTCACGCTCAAGGACGGCTTCACCTATGTGGAGAACGCGATCGAGCGCGGCCTCGACGTCGACGACTTCGCCCCGCGGCTGTCGTTCTTCTTCAACGCCCACATCGACTTCTTCGAGGAGATCGCCAAGTACCGCGCCGCCCGACGCATCTGGGCGCGCGAACTGCGCGACACCTATGGGGCCAAGAGCGAGAAGTCGCTGCTGATGCGCACCCACGCCCAGACCGCCGGGGTGTCGCTCACCGCCCAGCAGCCGCTGAACAACATCACCCGCACCGCGGTCGAGGCGCTCGCGGCCGTGCTGGGGGGTACGCAATCGCTTCACACCAACAGCCACGACGAGGCGCTGGCGCTGCCGACCGAGAGCGCTGTGCGCACCGCGCTGCGCACCCAGCAGATCCTGGCCGAGGAGACCGGGGTGACCAACACCATCGACCCGCTGGCCGGCTCCTACTTCGTCGAGTCGCTCACCGACCGGATGGAGGAGGCCGCCTACGCCTACTTCGACAAGATCGACCAGCTCGGCGGCATGGTCGAGGCTGTCAAGCAGAATTACCCGCAGCGCGAGATCGCCGACGCGTCTTTTCAGTACCAGCAGGAGGTCGACGCGGGCCAACGGATCGTGGTCGGCGTCAACGGCTACACCGAGGGCGACGAAGGCACCATCGAGACACTGCGCATCGATGCCGCGCTCGAGCGCAAGCAGATCGACCGGCTCCAGCGCGTCAAGGCCCAGCGCACCGGCGCGGAGGTCGAGGCCACGCTTGAGACGTTGCGCGAGGCCGCGGCGGGCGACGTCAACCTCATGGGCCCGTTGATCGAGTGCGCGCGTGCGAACGCCAGCGAGGGCGAGATCGTCGACTCGCTGCAGCGCGTGTTCGGCAAGTACACCGAGACGCCCGTTTTCTAGGGCGTCTCGGGTCCTTGCCTAGGCCTAGCTCAGCTCAGCGGTGCGCGTTGGCCACCCGTGACGCGCTGACGCCCGAGGCGTGGTCAGCATGCGCGGCGATCGCCGTGTGGAAGCGTCCGTCGCGATAGATGCGCAGCGTGCGCTTGTAGCTTGAGCACGTCGAGCCGGTGACGTGACGCAGCCTCGTCTTCGCCACGGTGCGGTACCCGGTGCTGAAGCGGCGCTGGATCAGCAGCGTCGAGCTGTCGTGCTTAGGGCAGACGCGGCCGGAGAAGCTCACGCGCTGGCCGCGCTTGGGCGTGTAGTCGCTGAGCCTGAGGCTCACCCTGGGCCGCACCAGGACCGTCACGGGGGCGGTTGTGTTCGAGCCCTGCTTGGCGAGGTAGCGGGTGTTCACCGTCGGCTTCTGCGTGGCCTGATAGTCGCCGGTAGCGTTCGTGGTAGCAGCGCCCGGGACGTTCTTGAACACGTCGAACCGGAAGGGATCCGCCTGCAACGTCACGGCCTGCCCGTTGTTGTTGGCTCCGGTGAGCTTGCCCGAGAGCGTCACGGCGCTGCCGTACTTGACCGGGTTGGGCGCGGCAGCGAGCGTCAGCTTGCCACCGGCGCCCGGCTTCGGCGGCTTGGGCGACTTGGCGGCCTCCGCGGTCATCGGGGTCACGGCTAGGGCTGCGCTGCCAAGCGCAAGTGCAAGTCTGGTGCGGTTCATCGGGGCTCCTCTGCGTTGTGATCGATCCCTTGCTGTAACGCAGCCGGCCGGTGAAGGTTCGCGGGTAATCCCGTGGCTAGTCGATGCGCCGCAGCACGTCTTCGGGTCTGGTGGGAATCGGCACCGGGAACCCGACGGCAACCGCCACGCTGGCCCGTCGGCCCGAAGGGCCGATCCAGACCGCGCGGTACTCGCCCTGTCCGTTGTCGGGCAGCACCGCCGAGTAGATGCCCTGGCCGTCGGTGGCCAGGCAGGTCACCTGGCGCCACCGCCCACGTGTGGTCGCGCGCCGCTGGAGCACCACGCCTTGTGCGGTCCGCCCCGGCCGCACCTGGCCGAAGGCGACCACGGCGCCGCGCCCTTCCAGGGTGCGGACCGCGGTGGCCGTGAAAGGCATCGTAAAAGCGCGCACCGCCCCCGGCTTCGGCCGGCCCCGCGCTGTGAACAGACCTGTCTGGAAGTCCCCGAGCGCCGGCGTGTCCTCGAGCAGGAACTGGGGGAAGCTGCGGACCTCGCGGCTGCGCCAGGCCAGGAACAGCGCCTGGCCGGCGTAACGCGAGCGGGCGGGCTCGGACACGCCGCGGGGGTCGGGCGGGTCCGAGTCGTAGCCGTACTCGGTCAGCCACAGCGGCAGCGACCGGGCCAGACGCCCCCTCGCCCGCAGGGCACGCAAGAGCGCGGTCAGCTTGCCAAGCTCGCCGATCTGCACGCGGTCCGCGGCCGGGTCGATGGCCCCGGGCGCAGTCGCGCGCGAGTACGGGTGCATGGAAAAGCCGTCGGCCCGTAGCGGCCGAAAGCCGCGGCACTCGCGGGTGCGCAGCGGTTTCAAGTGGTCGTCGACGCAGGCCAGCTCGCGGGTGAAGCGCAGCGGTGCGATGCCGCGCCGCGGTCCTGTGGTCGAGCTTCCGCGTGAGGCCAGCCCGCCGATCAGCACGCGATTGCGGCCGGAGACCTGCTTGATCTGGTCATAGGCGGCGTTGTGCAGCCGTCGGTATACCCCCGGGCTCACGCTGTGACCGCGCTCGCTCTGGGGCTGCAAGAAGATCCAGTTGTTGGGCTCGTTCCACGTCGTCCACAGCCGGACCCGCCCGCGATAGCGCTGGGCCATCCGACGCGAGAAGCGACCGAACGCCGGCGCCGAAGGACGCCAGACGTTGCGCTGCCCGTTGGGCGCCGGCCGCGTCACGGCCCACACGGGCGCGTAGAAGCCGAGGTCGATCATCACCTGCATGCCGTGGCCGCGGACGCCGCGGACGGCGCGGTCGAGGCGATGCAGCGCGTCGCGGTCATAGACCCCGGGCGCCGGCTCGAGCCGCCGCCAGCTGGCGGTGATCCGCACCCGGTCCACGCCCAATCGCGCCATCCGATCGAGCGACCTGTCCACCTGGGCCGGGCTGCGATACAGCAGAGCGGCGTCGTCCTGGAGGATCGTCTCGACGCGCTGCGAGGGCGCCGGCGCGGCTCCGAACGCGGCCGCCCCCGTCAGTACAAGCGTGCACCCGATCGCGTTCATGAAGGCATAGACTGACCGACGGCGATGACTTCGGACGCAGAGACTCAGACGGACGGGCCCGCGACCGATCGCAAGATCCGCGTCGTGGTGGCAAAGCCCGGCCTCGACGGCCACGACCGGGGCGCCAAGATCATCGCCCGCGCGCTGCGCGACGCCGGCATGGAGGTCATCTACACAGGCCTGCACCAGACGCCCGAACAGATCGTCGAGACGGTGCTCCAGGAGGACGCGCACGCCGTCGGCCTGTCGATCCTGTCGGGCGCGCATATGACGCTCGTGCCGCGCATCGCCAAGCTGCTGGCCGACCAGGGCGCCGACGACGTGGTGCTCGTCGTGGGGGGCACGATCCCCTCCGAGGACATCCCCGAGCTCAAGGAGCTCGGCGTGGCCGAGATCTTCACCCCGGGCAGCTCGGTCCAGGAGATCGTCGACTACATCGAGAAGTCGGTCGCCTGAGCAGCCAAGCCGCGGATCGGGCGTAGCTAACGTCTGCGCAGTGACTCAGGCCCCGCGCGCACTGCTTTGCCTGCCCATCGCCGCTGCCGCTCTCCTCACCGCCTGCGGTGGCGCTGACGAAGGATCCTCGGGGTCGCAGGGACAGGCCGCGGCCGCCGCCCCTACGGCGGACTCCGGGCCCACCGCGACAACCTCGAAGTCGAAGCTGAGCACTGTGGCCACCGGCCTTCAGGTGCCGTGGGGAATCGCGTTCCTGCCGGGCAGAAACGGCGACGCGCTCGTGAACGAGCGCACCACCGGCCGCATCATCAGGATCGCGCGGCCGGGCGGCAGGAAGTCCGTGGTCCAGAAGATCCCGGGTGTGGACGTGAACGCCGGAGAGGGGGGCCTGCTGGGGCTGGCGGTGTCGCCGACCTACACCAGGGACAAACTCCTCTACGCCTACTTCACCAGTCGCAGCGACAACCGGATCGTGCGGTTCAAGCTCGGCGGGAGGCCCAAGGTGATCCTCAGCGGCCTCAAGCGCGGCCAGATCCACAACGGCGGCCGGATCGCGTTCGGCCCCGACGGCAAGCTCTACGCGACCGTCGGCGAGACCGGCAACACCGCCCTCGCCCAGGACCGCAGCTCCCAGAACGGCAAGATCCTGCGGATGAACGCCAACGGCTCGGTGCCTGCGGATAACCCGTTCAAGGGTTCGCGCGTCTGGACCTACGGCCACCGCAACCCCCAGGGCCTGGCGTGGGACTCCAAGGGCCGGCTGTGGTCCTCCGAGTTCGGCCAGAACACCTTCGACGAGGTCAACCTGATTCAGAAGGGCCACAACTACGGCTGGCCGATCGTCGAGGGGCGCGGCAGCACGCAGGGGGGCAAGTTCACCAATCCGAAGCTGATCTTCCGCACCTCGGAGGCCTCGCCGAGCGGCGACGCCATCATCGGCAACAAGCTCTACGTCGCGGGCCTCGGAGGCCAGGTCCTGTTCCGCAGCACGCTCAAGGGCACGACGGCCACGAAGCCCGTCAGGCTGCTCGCCGGCAGGTACGGCCGGCTACGCACGGTGATCAAGGCGCCCGACGGCTCACTCTGGATCGCCACGTCGAACCGTGACGGTCGCGGCGACCCCAAGAAGGGCGACGACCGCATCGTGCGACTGAAATAGCCGATCAGCTGGCTCCGCGGTGGCGTTGTGGGTCGTCGTCACATTTTCCGCGCTGGGGCCGGGAAGATGTGACAATGAACGCGCCGCGACCGAGGGCTTACGCCGCGTGATCCCGGCCGCCGAGCAAGCCGTAGCACAGGCAGGCGACTGACTCGTCAGTCAACGGAAGGGTTACAATCCCGCCCGGCGGCCGGCCGGGTCGCCTCCAGGCCAGTCCCCGACCGGCCCGTCGCAAAGACCTAAGGAGAACCCCCTTGAAGATCTGCGTCCTCGTGAAAGAGGTACCTGACGCCGCAGTCGAGAAGCGCATCGATTCTGCCAGCAAGCGCATCGACCGCAACGGCGAGAAGAATCTGAACCCGTTCGACACCCACGCCATCGAGGCCGCGATGCAGGTCAAGGAAGGCGGCGCGGTCGAGGTCGAAGAGGTCGTGGCGGTCACGATGGGCCCCCAGAGCGCCTTCCGCGCTCTCCACAAGGCCGTTTCGCTTGGCGCCGACCGCTCCGTCCACCTGACAGACGACGCGCTCGCGGGCTCCGATGTGAACGCAACCGGCTACGCGCTGAGCAAGGTGCTCGAGGCCGAGAGCCCCGACCTGGTCCTGCTGGGCCAGCAGTCAGACGACGGCGAGTGCTACACGATCGGCGCCGTGGTGGCCGACCACCTGAAGATGCCCTCGCTCACGCAGGTCATCAAGATGGACGTGGCCGACGGCAAGCTCACGTGTGAGCGTCAGGCCGAGTACGGCTACGACACCGTCGAGATCCAACTGCCGGCCGTGATCTCGGTCGGCGACGCCATCAACGAGCCGCGCTACCCGTCGCTCAAGGCGATCATGGGTGCCAAGAAGAAGCAGCTCGACACCAAGGCGATCGGCGACGTCGGCATCGAGTCCGACCGCGTCGGCGACGAGGGGTCGCGCACCGCGGTCCTCGCGATCAACCCGCCCGAGGCCAAGGCCGCCGGCGAGATCATCGAGGACGAGAACACCGACGAAACGGTCGAGAAGATCGTGAACTGGCTGGACGAAAGGAAGCTCCTCGCATGAGCGGGATCCTGACCTACGCGCTCCACTACGAGGGCGCCTTCAACAACAACTCGCTCGGCGCCGTGTCCGAGGCCGCCAAGCTGGCCAAGGAGATCGGTGGCGAGTCCGCGGTCGTGGTGGTCGGCGGCGACGACCTGTCAGACGACCTCTGCGCCACGCTCGGCAAGTACGGCGCCTCCAAGGTCTACCGCGCCAAGGGCGACGAGGGCCTCGGCGCCCCCGTGGTCGACGCGATGGCCAAGGTCATTCAGGACGAGGGCTTTTCCTACGCCCTGTTCGGCGGCGGACTGCTGGGGTTCGAGATCGGCGCGGGCCTGACTGCCCGCCTGAACGCCGGCGTGACCATGGAGGTCACCGCGGTCAAGGCCCAGGACGGCAAGCTCATCGCAGAGCGCCCGATCCTGCAGGACTCGGCCATCGTCGACGTCGACTACGTCTCTGAGCCCGGCATCATCATCGGGCGGCTGAACGCGTTCGACGTGGTCGAGGGCGATACCCAAGAGGGCACAGGCGGCACGGCCGAGGTCGTGGACATCGACGTGACGTACGAGGACCACTCGACCAAGGCCAAGATGGTGCAGCGCGGCGAGCAGCGCGGCGCCGACGTGAACATCGAGGACGCCGACATGCTCGTGGCTGGCGGCCGCGGGCTGGGCAAGGCAGAGGGCTTCGAGATGTGCGAGGCGCTGGCCGAGTCGCTCGGCGGAGCTGTCGCTGCCACCCGCGCGGTCGTCGATGCCGGCTGGTATCCCTACGCCGCCCAGATCGGTCAGACGGGCAAGACCGTGGCGCCGAAGCTGTACCTGGCGGCCGGCATCTCCGGGGCCATCCAGCACAAGGTCGGCATGCAGGCGTCGGAAAACATCGTGGCGATCAACAAGGATCCGAACGCCCCGATCTTCGAGTTCTCCGATCTCGGCATCGTCGGCGACCTGAACAAGATCCTGCCCAAGCTCACCGAGGCAGTGAAGGCGAAGAAGGGCTAGATCATGGCTTTCGGCAATGGCAAGGGGAAGGCCGCCCCGGCGGATTACCCGCCCCCCGTCGACTCCCCCGACGAGTTCATCAAGCGCGAGCTCGATGACGAGGAGGAGCTGATCGAGGTGGGCGTGGCCATCGTGGGCGGCGGTACCGCGGGCCTTGCCTGCGCCAACCGCCTCCTGCAGCTGCTGGGCGACGACCCGGCGTTGATGGAGGAGCTCGGCGAGGTCCCCGTTGCCGTTATCGAGAAGGCCAAGACCTGTGGCGGTCACAACCTGTCGGGCGCGGTCATGCGTCCCAAGCCGCTGCAGGACCTGTTCCCGGAGATGAGCCGGGAGGACTGGCGCAAGGAGGGGTTCGCCTACGGCGAGGTGGAGAAGGAGGCCGTCTACCTGACGCCCACCGCCAAGACCTCGATCCGGATCCCGCCGCCGCCCCCGTTCAAGAACCACGGCAACGAGGTCGTCTCCGTCGCCCAGCTCGCCCGCTTCCAGCAGGGAAAGGCCGAGGAGGGTGGGGCCTACATCCTCACCGAGACCGCGGCCACCCAGCTGATCGTCGAGAACGGCGTGGTCAAGGGCGTGCGCTCCGGTGACAAGGGCCGCGGCAAGGACGGCCAGCCGCTGGGCAACTTCGAGCCCGGCACCGACATCAAGGCCAAGGCCACCGTGCTGGCCGAAGGCTGCTGGGGCCACCTCTCGGGCCCCGCGATCCGCGAGTTCGACCTCGGCCACGACCGCGAGCCCCAGACCTGGGAGCTCGGCGTCAAGGAGGTCTGGAAGGTTGCCAAGCCGCTCGATCGTGTGATCCACACGATCGGCCCGTGGCCGGTCTCGACCTCGGCCAAGTACGGCCAGGTCGGGGGAACCTGGATCTACCCGATGAAGGACGAGAAGACAGGCGAGGATCTCGTGTCGATCGGCTTCGTGATCGACCTCGAGTACGCCGACGCCACCACCTCGGCCCACGACCTGCTGCAGACGTTCAAGCTGCACCCGCTCGTCAAGAAGATCCTCGAGGGCGGCGAGCGCGTGAGCTGGGGCGCAAAGGCGCTTCCCGGCGGCGGCTACTGGTCGATGCCCAAGCTCACGATGCCTGGCGCGCTGCTGGTCGGCGACGCCGGCGGCATGGTGGACACGGTCTCGCTAAAGGGCGTGCACCACAGCATCAACTCCGGCCATCTGGCGGCCGAGGCCATCTACAAGTCGCTGAAGAACGACTCCAACGACTTCTCCGCCTACGAGGACGCCATCGACCAGTCGGTCACCGGCAAGGAGCTGTGGGAGGTGCGCAACACGCGCCAGCCCTTCTCCAAGGGCTTCTTCCTCGGCGGGCCGCTAGTGAACCTGTTCATCGCCACCAAGGGCAAGATCCCGGTGCGCCTGCCCTGGCACCGCCAGGACGAGCGCGAGATGTTCATGGGCAAGACGTCGAAGAAGTATCCGAAGCCCGATGGCAAGTACACCTTCGACAAGCTGTCGTCGGTGTTCATCTCGGGAAACGCGACCCGCGACGACGCGCCCAACCACATCCGGGTGCAGACAGACGTGCCGCGTGAGGTCGCAGAGACGTGGAAGTGGATGTGTCCTGCCGGGGTGTACGAGATCCCCGAGGACGCGCCCGAGGAGGGCAACGTCGACGTGATCGTCAACTACACCAACTGCGTGCAGTGCGGTGCGATCACTGCCAAGGGCGGTCGTCTGACGACGCCCGAGGGCGGCGACGGGCCGCTGTACCAGAACACCTAGCCCACGCCGCGCCACATCAGCCAGATCGGCGTGCCGCCGGGCAGCGCGACCTCGCCGATCACCTCGAACCCGTGGCGCTCATACAGCGTCACGTTGCGCTCGGTGTCGGTCTCTAGGTAGGCCGGCATCGAGTTCTCGTCGCACCGCCGCAGGCCGGGCGCCAGCAGGTGCGAGCCGAAGCCGCGGCCCTGCGCCGGCGGGTCGACGCCCAGCACGGCCAAGTACCAGTGCGGCGGGTCGGATGGGTGCCTGGCGTCGGTGATGGCCGCACCCCGGATGGCGCGGGTCACGTTGCCGCGGACGGCGCCCGTCAGGCGCGGCAGCAGCCGGAGCCCTTGAGGGGCGGGCAGGTGCCACAGGCCTGGCGGCATCCAGAGCGCGGCCCCTTCCACGCCCACGGTGGTCGTGCACTCGCCGTGAGGAACCCAGAAGTGCTCGAGCAGCACGCTGAACAGGCGCTCCAGCCGCGCGGGGCGCTTGGCGGGGTCTGGCACCACCCAGGACATGCCGGGGTTCTCGTTAAACGCACGGGCCAGCGTGACCGCGAGCGCGGGCACGTCGGCGGCTTGGACGGGGCGCAGGTCAGACCCGTCCGGCTGGGGCCGATCGTGCGGTGCAGGGATCATGCGCGCGAATAGGCTGCGTGCTGCTTCACTGGCCGCATTCCACCGTCGACGGCGGACGCTGCCGCACGATCATGCCCCCTCACCTTCGCTATCCCGGCCATCAGCCCCGTCGAGCCACCGTCGTGGGCGCGGGCTCCTTCGGTACCGCGGTGGCCCTGCTGCTCGAACGCGCCGGTGTGCGCACCACCCTGATGTGCCGCACCGAGGCGCAGGCCGAACGTCTGAACGCGGACAAGGAGAACCGCCACTACCTGCCTGAAGTGCCACTGCCCGCCGGGATGAAGGTCCGCGCGTTCGGTGCGCGCGACGACGCCTTCGAGCGCGCCGACCTGATCTTCCTGGCCGTGCCGTCCAAGGGGCTCGGCGAGGCGCTCGAGGAGATCGCGGCGCTCGGCGTGTCAGAGACGGCCGGTGTGGTGTCGCTGGCCAAGGGCCTCGTGCCGCCGCAGGGCACGTCACCGTCGGTGGCGCTCGAGCGCACGTTCGGCCCCGACCGCACCGCGTGCGTCGGGGGGCCGGCCCACGCGCGCGAGATGGTCGAGTCCGGGGCCGGCCTGGTCTGCGCGTCGCACTCCGAAGCGCTGGCCACCCGCGTAGCCGAGGTCTTTCAACGCGCTGGGGTGGTGTGTGAGGTCTCCGACGACCCGATCGGCGCCGAGCTGGCGGGGGTGGCCAAGAACGCGGCCGCCGTGGCCGTGGGCGCCACCCAGGCGCAGGGGCTCAACGCCGCCGGCATGGCGGCGGCGGACATCTTCCTCGAGGTGCTGGCCCTGGCCGAGCGCTCCGGGGGCAAGGCCCGCACCTTCGTAGGGCGCAGCGGCACCGGCGACCTCGTCGCCACGGCTCTCGCGCCCTCCTCGCGCAACCGCAGCGCCGGTGAGCTGCTGGCCCGCGGCGTGGCCGGCGCCGAGATCCCGGGCCGCCTCGGCCAGGCCGTGGAGGCGCTCGAGACGGTGCCGCTGCTGGCGCGAGCGCTTGAGGATTCTGGGCTGGAAGCGCCGGTGATCTCGGCGCTCTCGCGGCTGATCGACGGCAGCCTCCCGCTGGACGACTGGGTCGAGCTCGTCCGTGCCAAGCAGCCGCCCCCGGCGCGGTTCCCGCGACCCCGCACGTGGTGGCAGCGGCTCAAGGACTGGTTCGGACGCAGGCGACTAGACTCGAAGGAGTCATGAAGACCGAAACGCATCCCGAATATGTAGAGGCCCACGTCCGCTGTACGTGCGGCAACGAGTTCACCACGCGCTCGACCGAGCCGACGCTGAACGTCGAGATCTGCTCCAACTGCCACCCCTTCTACACGGGCAAGCAGAAGCTGGTGGACACCGGTGGCCGCGTCGAGCGGTTCCGTCGCCGCGCCGCGCGCCGCTCCGGCTAGCACAGGCAAGGCCGCAACTCCAGCCGCTCGGACCTGTTCTCTGAGCCCATGGCAAATGTGGCAACCACCCGGGTTGGCGTAGCGGCGACCGTCGCGGCGTGCCTCTGCACGGCCGCGGTTGGCGGCGCTTCGGCAGCCGCGCCCGCCACGCCCGCGGCCACACCGGCCGCCGCCGTGAAGGTGACCACCTGCACCAAGGGCCCGACCGCCGCCGAGCGCGTGGCGGTCTTCCGGGCAGGCATGCGGACCATCACGGGCGCCTCGCGCCTGTCGGTCCGCTTCGATCTCCAGGAAAGCGTCGCCGGCGCCGCCTATCACGGCGTCCAGGCGCACGGCCTCGGCGTCTGGCGCCGGTCGCGCGCCGGTGTCGGCAAGTTCGCCTACCGCCAGCGGGTCAAGGCGCTTGCCCGGGGCTCCAACTACCGCGTCTACGTCCAATTTCGCTGGCAGACCACCAAAGGCAAGGTGCTCAAGCGCACCGCGCGGCGCTCGAAGCCCTGCCGTCAGGCCGCGCCGCTGCCCAACCTCGCCGTGCAACGGATCGCAGCGACACGCATCGCCGGCTCGCCCGACCGTGCGCAATACGCGATCACGCTGATCAACCGCGGCACGGCCGCCGCGCCAGCATCCAACGTCAAGCTGCTGGCCGACGGCTCGACCGTCAAACGAGCAGCCGTGCCCGTCCTCGCGGCCGGTCAGACCACCAAGGTGCTGCTCGAGGCGAGGCGGTGCGCTGTCAACCTGACCGCCCTGGCCGACCCCGACCTGCTGGTCAGGGAGTCAAACGAAGCCGACAACTCCCGCACGACCGGCTGCCCGGTCGGTTAACGCCGGGCACCCAAGCCGCCGATACGATCCCTCGGTGAGCGCCGACGACCACACCGCGTCCCCGGTCCAGGCTGGTCGCGACCTGCCCGTGGGCGGTCAGGCCGTGCTCGAGGGCGTGATGATGCGCGGTGTCTCGACCTGGGCCGTTGCCGTGCGCAAGCCCACCGCCGAGCAGTTCGAGGAGGGTGAGCTCAACCCGGTCGAGGGTGCCCACGGCGAAATCGAGGTGGTGGGCGAATCGCTGGTCTCCTACTCAAAGACCCACCGCTGGGCCCGGCTGCCGCTCGCGCGCGGCGTGGTGGCGCTGGTGGAGTCGATGAAGCTCGGCTTCAAGGCGCTCGGCATCTCGGCCAACGCCCAGGTGCCGCCTGACGAGCAGGGCGACACCAAAGAGATTGGCGGAGGCGCGTGGGCGGGCACGGTCGCGTTCGCGATGGCGTTCGCGATCGGCCTGTTCTTCCTGTTGCCCGCCGGGCTGACCAACCTTTTTCGCGACTCGATCCCCAACGGCGTGCTGTTCGTGGTGATCGAGAAGCTCGTCCGGATCTCGATCTTCCTCGTCTACATCGGGCTGATCTCGCGCCTGCGCGACCTGCAGCGGGTCTTCGAGTACCACGGCGCCGAGCACAAGACGATCTCCTGTTACGAGGCGGGCCTGGAGCTGACGCCGGAGAACGCGCAGGGCTTCTCGCGGTTGCACCCGCGCTGCGGCACGAGCTTCCTGCTGATCGTGATGATCGTGGCCGTCTTCGTGTTCGCGCCCTTCGGCAAGCTCGAGTGGCAGTGGCTGTTCGCGTCGCGGATCATCGGGATCCCGCTGGTTGCCGGCATCGCCTTCGAGGTGATCAAGTGGTTCGGGCGCAACCGCGCCAAGCGGTGGGCCCAGATCCTGATGTGGCCCGGCCTCCAGCTCCAGCTGCTGACCACCCGCGAGCCCGATCTCTCGCAGCTCGAGGTGGCGATCGCCGCGCTCGACGCGGTCCTCGCCGCCGAGGATCCCGCGGACGTGACCGAGTCGCAACGGACGCTCATGGAGGTTGGGGCCTGACGGGCTGGTCGAGCCGTCGGCGGCGTCGGACCCCGCATAGGCGCCGATCTATGTGGCCACCTCAGCATCTTCTTGTTAATCGAATTGTCAGCGGTTAGGTTAGTGCCGTCGCCACTGATCGAGCCCAGACCGGCCGGAGAGTCGAAGTCGACCTCCTCCAGCCTGCCGCGCTTGCCGCCACCCGTGCGGCCGCCTTGGCCTGCCAGGATTGGATCGGGCGGGGGCGTCCGAAGGACGCGGATGCGGCTGCCACCAAGGCCATGCGTGCTGTGCTGGCCGCGGCTCCCGGATCCGGCACGGTCGTCATCGGCGAGGGCGAGAAGGATCAGGCGCCGATGCTGTTCGAGGGCGAGCGCGTCGGCCTTTACGATGCACCGGCTTTCGACATCGCCGTCGATCCGCTCGAGGGCACGGACCTCTGCGCGAACGGGCTGCCCGGCGCGCTGACCACGATTGCCTTCGCCGAGCGCGACGCCATGGCCGCGCTTGGGCGGGCCTTCTACATGGACAAGCTCGTCGGTTCGGCCGCCCTGCGGGGGGCGCTCGACATCGCCGGCACCCCGGAATCCAACGTCGCCGCCGCGGCCGAGGCACTCGGCAAGCCGGTCGAGGCCCTGCGCGTGGTCGTGCTGGACAAGCCACGCCACGCCGAGCTGATCGAGCGGATCCGCCAGGCGGGCGCGCGCGTGTCCACCCCAGCCGCCGGGGACGTGGCAGAGGGCCTGGCCGCCGGGCTGCCGGAGGGGGGCGCCGACCTCCTGATGGGCGTCGGCGGCACGCCGGAGGGCGTGATGAGCGCCTGCGCCGCGAGGGCCCTCGGCGGCTTCATGCAGGGTCGCCTTGCGCCGCAGGACACGGACGAGATCGATGCCGTCGCAGACGCCGGCCTCGACACCGAGCGGATCTACGAGCTCGACGACCTGGTGGGCGGGGAAGGCTTCTTCGTGGCCACCGGCGTGACGGGCGGGGGGCTTCTGCGCCGTCCGTGGCAGGATGGGGACCACCTGTACACAGAGTCGATCGTCGTCGCGGCGGGGACTGTCCGCCGAGTCGTGGAGGCAACGCACGAATGACTGAGCACAACACGAGCATCACCGAGCACCGCGAGGTCCTCGAACGGACCGCCCGCGAGATGGTCGCCACGGGGAAGGGCATCCTGGCGGCCGACGAGAGCAACGGCACGATGGACAAGCGGCTCGAAGCGGCCGGGATAGAGCCGGGCGAGGAGAGTCGCCGGCGCTTCCGCGAGGTGCTCTTTACGACACCCGGAGTCGAGCGCCAGATCAGTGGGGTGATCCTCTACGACGAGACGCTGCGCCAGGCCGGCTCCGACGGCGTTCCGTTCGCCGAGTCGTGCGCCGCGCGAGGCATCATCCCGGGCATCAAGGTCGACACGGGCGCGAAGCCCCTCGCGGGCGCCGAGGGAGAGAAGGTGACCGAGGGCCTCGACGGGCTGCGCGAGCGGCTCGAGGAGTACCGGGAGCTCGGCGCGCGCTTTGCCAAGTGGCGCGCGGTGATCGCGCTCGGCGATGGACTGCCGAGCGCCTACGCCATCTCGGTGAACGCCCATGCGCTCGCGCGCTACGCCGCGCTCTGCCAGGAGGCCGGGATCGTGCCGATCGTCGAGCCCGAGGTGCTGATGGACGGCGACCACACGATGGATCGGTCCGAGCAGGTGACGGGCGAGGTGCTGCGCGCCGTGTTCGCCGAGCTGGTCATCCAGCGCGTTGCGCTGGAGGGCATCGTGCTGAAGCCCAACATGGTGCTGTCGGGCTATGACTGCCCAGACCAGGCCTCCGTCGACGAGGTGGCGCAGCGCACGCTCGCGCTCTTGAGAGGTGTAGTGCCGACTGCGGTACCCGGCATCGCGTTTCTCTCCGGCGGTCAGAGCGACGAGCTGGCTGCCGCACACCTCAGCGCCATGAACGCGACCGGTGGCGTCCCGTGGGAGCTGAGCTTCTCCTACGGGCGTGCCCTGCAGGCGACCCCGCTCGAGACATGGGCCGGTGACGAGGCCAACCACGACGCCGCGCAGTCCGGCTTCGCGCACCGCGCGTACTGCAATGGCGAGGCGCGTTCGGGGCGCTATACCGAGCAGGTCGAGCATGCCGTAGCGGGATGAGCCTCGAGGGCGGTGCGAGCAGCGGACGCCTGCTTGACGTGGCCTTCCTCCCGGGCGAGGGCCGGCCAGCGGACGTGTCGGTGGTGATCGATGTGCTGCGCGCAACCTCGACCATCGCCGACGCGCTGTCCAACGGCTGGACGCGGGTACTCTGCGCGGGCACCGTCGATGCGGCCCGCGCCCTGCGCGGACCCGGGCGGGCTCTGGCGGGCGAACGCGAGTGCCGCCCGATACCCGGCTTTGATCACGGCAACTCGCCAGGGGCGCTCGGTCCCGGTGGGGGGCGGGAGCTCGTCCTCTCGACCACCAACGGCACGCCCGCGATCCTCGCGGCGGCCGACAACTCGGAGGAGGTGCTGCTGGGGGCGCTGCTCAATCTCGAGGCCGTGGCGCGGGCCGTCCCCCCCGACGCCGACGTGACGCTCGTCTGCGCGGGCACCGATGGGCGCTTCGCGCTCGAGGACGCCTACTTCGCCGGTCGACTCGTGGCCGCGCTCGCCGGGAAGCGGACCGACGCCGCCCGCGCGGCCGAGCGGCTCGCGGGCTCCTACCCCGGGCCGCTCGATCCGCTTGCCGAGAGCGCCGACGCCGCGGTCCTGCGAGAGACCGGGCAGGAAGCCGACATCGGCTGCTGCGCGCGCGAGTCCGTGCTCGACGTGGTGCCGCGGGTCGAGGGCGTGGAGGGGGGGCTCGCCGTGGTCGTGGCTTCGCGGCGGGTGGGCCCGGTCCTCGACGAAGCAGTGGGTCAGGAATAGCCGCCGGGGCGCCGCCCCCAGGCGAACGTGCTGACCGACGGTCGCGGCCCCTCCGGCGTCTCGCGCTGCACGGTCACCCGCTCGCAGCGCTCGAGCTCGATGCCGGGGAAGGAGCACGAGAGGCCGCTTACGCTGAAGCGCCGGTTCGGATTCGCCGGACCGCCCCCGTGGTGGGGGTCGGTCACGTCGTATCCGACCACCAGCAGGTATCCACCCGGGGCGACCGCCTCGGCGGCAGCTGCGAACACCGCCGCGCGCTTTGCGGTCTGGGGATGCATGTAGGCGATCAGGACAAGATCGAAGGCGGCGGTCGCCGGGTGGTAGTCGTACAGGTCCGCTTGTACGCAGTCCAGATCCAGGTCGAGCTCCGCTGCGCGCGTCGCTGCGCGCTCCAATCCCACGCGTGAGAAGTCGACGGCGGTGACCCGCCACCCGCGCCGTGCGAGCCACAGGGCGTTGCGGCCCGCACCTGCGGCCAGGTCGAGCGCACGTCCGGCGACCAGTGGCGCGGCGAGCTCGACCAGGCGTGGGTTGGGCTCTGAGGAGAGCCCGGGGGCGCTGCCGGCGTAACGGCGGTCCCAGCCCGCAGCGTCCATCATCGGCTGGGCCACCTGTCCAGGCCCTACAGGGGCGGGAACATCTGTCGGCTTTGCCACACCCAGCGCAGGTCACCGCGGGGCCGGAGCCGGCCGGTTGCCAGTAGCCTGCGGGCGTCCTTTCGGCGCGAGACGACGTCGACGAAGTCCTCGAGGCTCGTGCTCAGGCTCAGGTGCGGATCCTCGACACGCCCCGGACGCGCCGCGGTGTTGCCGTTGGCCACCGAGATGTGCCACGGCTCGGCGTCGGTGAAGTCCCACTGGATCACGCCCGGCTCGGCGGCGGCGGAGCTGTCCAGCCCGGAAGCGACGGTCTCGAACAGCAGCCGCATGTCCTCGGGATCGGTCGAGGGGGGACCCGTCTTCTCGCCGATATAGCCGCAGAGCAGCAGCCGCTTGGTGCGCTCGGCGCGCTCGCGGGGGCTGCCCAGGACCGGGAACACGGGCGGACCGGGCAGCTCATCAAGCGGCATGCCGGCGGAGCGCAGCTTGGACATGATGGAGGACACCCCCGCCTCGGCGAGGTCCTCGAAGGTGGACCCGAAGGTCGTGATGTAGCGCTCGTCCCAATTCGGCGGCACGATCACCGCGATCGCCCACGGGAGCACCTCGCGCAGCATCTCGGCGACCGCGTGGGGCACCTCGGGGTCCATCTTGCGCAGGTCGTCGAGCAGCTTGACCCCGAAGCCGATGTGGCGCTGCTCGTCGGCCTCGACGTTCTCCATGCCCTCCCGGTAGCCGGGCAACAGGTCACGCCGCTGCAGGTAGCTGGTGATGAAGTGCTGCCCGGTCTGGGCGAGCGTCGCCTCTATCACGAGGTGATAGAGCGCCACCGCGGCCGCGAGACGCGGGACGGAGGGATCGCGGCGCAGCTCGTCGCAGGCCGTCTCGAGCCGGCCGAACACCCGCTGAAAGCCCCAGGTCAGCTGCGGGCGGATCCCGTCAAGGCCCGAGCCGACGGTGCCGTCGCCGATGCCGGCGACCTCGTGCATGAAGCGGTTGAAGAAGACGGCGTGGCGGGCCTCGTCGGCCTGCTGGGTGGCGAGGAAGTACTTCTGCTCCTCCAGCGGCGCGGCGTCGATGTAGGGCGAAAGGCCGTCGGTCACCGCGTCCTCGCCCCAGAAGAAGAGCGCGTAGTTCCAGACGGCCGCCTTGCGCTCGAAATCCGAGAAGTCCGCCTGCCACTGCTCGCGGTCGCGCTCGAAGTCGATCTCGGTGGCCCGCCAGTTGCCCTGTTCCCAGCGGCGATAGAGATCCTGGTAGCTGACCCTGTCAAGCGGGCTCTGCTGCGTGGTCACTGCGATGGCTCAACCCTCCTCTTCGTCGAGCGGCGGGTCCTCCGCCGGCGGGCGCAACCTACCAGAGACCCGACGGTGCCTGGAGCAGCTACGCTGACTTCATCTCACCGAGAGCATGAGTCCGACGGAGCCGACATGAGTGAGAAGGGACAGCCCCCCGAAGAGGCCGACGACGAGCCTGCCTGGAAGGTCGACAAGGCGGACTCGCTCGCCCGCTTGCAAAAGGCCGGCGAGCGACCGGGTGGCCGCCTCGTCTACGTCGATGAGAACGGAAACCGGCGGCGCCTGCCGGCAGACTTGTCGGTGCTCACGCCAGAGGAGCGGCGTGCCGCGGTGGCCGCGCTGTCGTCCGCGCTCGGTGCGCCCGATCCCGACTATGCGCGCCTGGCCGCCGTGGAGCGCCTGACCGAGATGCGCGCGGCCGGCACTCTGAGCGAGGAGGACTACAGGCGCGAACGGCGCCGCCTGATGGGCGACGGCTGACCGACCGCCCTCCGCGGTCAGCCCCGCGTGGTTCGCAGCGTCTCCCCGAGACGGTCGAACAGCGGGGCAAGCTGGGTGAGCGTCTGGGCAGACGCGGTCTGGAAGACGATGGTGATCAGCGTGTGACCGCGGAAGAGGAAGTAGTGGGCATGGGCTCCCCGCTCCCCGCTGCCGGCGTCCCGGAAGGTGTAGAGGTACAGGTAGCCCTGCAGGCCGCCGAGGTTGACCCGCTTGGGCGGGCGCAGCAGCTTGGCCTGTTCGGCAGTACGTACGAGCTTGTCGGTGAGCCTCCTCGCGGCGTCGAGGTTCGCCGGGCCGTCGAACCCGAGATCGGTCATCCGCACGAGCATCGAGGCGCCGTCGCCTTCGGCCAGCAGCCGCACCTCGGGATTGGGCGAGGCCACGCGCGTCCAACCGGCTGGACGCTCGATGGAGAGCCCACCCGCCGGGTCGCGAAACCGTACGAACGCCGGCGCCGGCTTGGCCGGTCGGGCGGGCGGAGCGGAGGAGAACAGCTGTCGCCCGATCACCATCGCGGCCACCGCGGCCAGGATGGCCGCGACGACGCCGACTGGAATCCATCTGCGGAGCGCCGCAGGCTCGAAGGAGGCGCCGCGACCCTCAGGCCTCACCGCCGGGCTCCATCGGCGGTCGCGCTAGTACGCCTCTTCCCTGTAGGTCGCATCGCTGTCCCAGGCCGCGCGGCGTTCCCCGAGTGGCCGGGTGCCGTCCGGGGTCGCCGCTCTGCCCCCGCGGTCCCCCTGCTGGCGGACACCGATCAGGCCGAAGATGAGCGCCGTCGATCCAGACAGCAGGTGGTTGAAGTTCTCTGCCGACAGTGAGGAGTTGATCGAGATGATCTGCAGATAGTTGAGGAACCCGAGCACGGCGGCGAGCAGATAGAACAGCCCGACCCCGATGAGCACTCCCTGGGTGATGGTCACGTCCCTCATCCGGGACGCGATTACCAAGCCCGCGCCGATCGAGAGGTGCACGATGTTGTGGAAGATGTTCAGGTCAAGGCCCAGCAGCGTCTCGTTCGTGTCCTCGACGAAGCCGGTGAAGCCCGTGACCGCGAATCCGATCACGCCCGCGACCACATAGCCGATTCCGAGCACGAGGGCAAACGTACGGGCCACATTCGCTCCCCCCAACGACGCTGGTCCCGACTTCATCCGTCCTGTCATCCTCGTCTCCCCTCCCAGCGCTGCGTTGGCGAAGCTGCGTACCGTCCGAAGACCTAGGGTAACCGGCCGCGCGGCCGCCGCCTAGTGCGTACCGTTGAAAGTTACGGTGCACCGACAGGGATTCGCTTGAACGGGGCGGTGCTCCGCTCTAGCCTCCAGCGCTTGCGCGCCTCGACTTATCGGCGTCGAGGCGATCACCACACGTCAAGCGGGGGAACTCAGATGAGACGACAGGCGTCCAGGGCAGGCGATTTGAGAGCGGCGATCGACCGGCTTCCGCTCTCGACCCGGCAGGCGATGCTCGAGGGCATCGAGGCAAACCCCATCATCGTCGGGGCCGACGGCGACCCTCGTGGCGGAGTCTGTCCGGTGTACGCGATCGCGCGGCCACCGTCCAAGCGGGTCGGCAGACCCTTCGCCCGCGCCTGGGATCGGTACGGGGCCGCGTGGATGCCTCGACCCGCAACCGGGCGCGAGTTGCGCACGCTGCGCTCGATGCTCGAGACGAGCATCGAGCTGGAGACCGAGCCCGCGGTGTTCCTCGATGCGGCGATCGTGGCGCACAAGGCCTCCCAGGCGCGCAGTCGCGTGGTCCGTGAGAGGCAGGAACGCGCGCCCCGGCGCGACTCCGGTGAGCGGGACCGGACGGGGGAGCTGTCGCGGCGTCACGGCTGGGCGTGGCTGCGGCCGGTCCGGCGCTACGACGACTACGAACGGATGCTGGAGGCGGTCGACGGGATGGCACAAGAGGCTTGCGCCGAGTCCGATCCGGAGCGGCTCCTACCCAGCTCGGCCGGTCGCGGCTGACCACGCCGGGGACGCGTCCAGGCGACGGCTGCGACGGTTCATGGTTGTATGTCGAGCGCATATACGGTTAAGCTGCCAATCCGGCCAGGGGGTCGGGTCGTCGGGAGAGGCTGTTGAGGGACACCGGGGAGGTGTGCGCGTCGTATGAGGGGTTTTACGGTTGCGAGCGTGATAGTGCTGGTCATCGTGGTGGCCGTTGTCGGTACCGCCGCGGTGTTGCTGGCACGCACGGTCCAAGAAGCGCAGTCGATCAACGACAAGGCGCAGAACATCGCCACTACGGGGCGCGGGATCAACACCGCGACGGATTCGATCATCCAGCTGTCGCGGACCAACAAGCTGGCTAAGTCGATCCTCAAGTCGGCGAAGCCGCTCGACAGCCAGCTCGGTGGCATCGTCGGCACCGCCCAGGGCATCGACGGGCTGGCCGGGTCGATCAACTCGACCGCCGGCAGCATCAACACGACCGCCGGCAGCATCAACGGCAGCGCCGGTCGAATCAACACCAGCGCCGGCAGCATCAACTCGGCGGCCGGGTCGATCAACTCCAGCGCCAGCAGCGTCAGCGGCAGCGCGGGCAGGATCAACGGCAGTGCCGGCAGCATCAACAGCAGCGCCGCCAGGATCAACTCGAGCGCGGGCAGCATCAACAGCAGCGTCGGCACCATCAACGACAGCGCCGGCCGGATCGACACCACGGCTGTCTCGATCCTCAAGGTCGCGCGCAAGATCGACACCGACGTGAAGCTGATCAACACGAATCTCGACGTGAGCCTCGGCCTCGTAAAGGCGGTCAAGGGCGACACGGGCAACATCCTCGGCCAGGCCGGGGGCGCGAACGACACCGCCGCGTGCATCGATCGCAAGCTCCAGGGACAGTCCGGGAACGACGGGGACTGCAAGGGCCAACCCACGCCGGCCAGCAAGAGTCAGCAGCGCGAGCTCTCCTCGGCCCCGAAGCTGCGCTCGCCCGCGGATCTCAAGCCCTCGGTCCCGCCGCCGGCGCCTGCGGACAGCCCGAGCCCGAAGCAGCCGCAATCGAGTCCCGTGCCCAATGTCAAGGTGCCTGAGGTGCCCACGGTGCCGGGCCTGCCCACCACGCTTCCAGGAGGAATCACCCTGACACCCAAGGCGGCTCCGGACGGCCGGAATCCCGACGCGCTGCTGGAACAGCTCTTCCCCGGAATCGGCGGATAGGAGGGATTCGGAATGCAAGAAGCAGCTCCCACATTCATCAGGTGGCTCTGGATCTGGATCACCGTCGGCGCGCTCGTGGTGGTGGTCGTGATCGGCTTCCTGATCGGGATCGTCAGCTCGCTCTCATCGATCGACGACAACCTGGTCGAGGCCGACTCCGCGGTCACGGCAACCGGCGGGAACGTGAAGCCCCTGCCCGCGTCGATCCAGGAGATCAACGGGAATCTCAAGCGCATCGACGGCTCGCTGAAGCCGATCACCGGCGAGGCGGACCAGATCCTCGGCGCGCTGGGGTCGATCCGCGGCAGGCTGGGATCGGTCGACTCGTCGCTGGTGGACACCGAGGGCTCCCTCTCCGACACCGGTACGTCGCTGGTGGACACCTCCGGCCAGCTCGGGAACATCACGAGCTCGCTCGTAGACACTTCGGGCAAGCTCAGAAACATTTCGGGCTCGCTGACGAACACTTCGGGCACGCTCGGGAACATCTCCGGCTCGCTCGTCGACACCTCGGGCAAGCTGCGCAGGATCGCGCCCTCGCTGGTCGACACCTCCGGGCAACTGATCAGCGTCCGCAAGCTTGCGGGGCGGATCAACGGCACGCTGGTGGCGGCCCAGGACGTCAACAGCCTGGGCACCAACGGCATCTGGCGGCGGGTGCGGTTCCTCAACGGCGGTCCCTTCCGGCGGCCGGGTGACCGCAACGACAACGACAACAAGCTCGCCGGCCCGGGCAACAACGCCAACGGGTTGGTCCCGGTCGAGGCCGACGCGGGCAACATCCTGGGCGGCCTGAGGCAGGTCAACAGGCACCTCACGAGCATCTGCGAGGCGCCGCTCCTGAGGAACCCGGCACCAGTCACCCTCATCGGCGTGTTCTCGCCGGGCGGGCCCTGCTGAGGACACGGCACGATGAGCGAGAGAAGGGCAACACTCGGGCTGTCGCCGGCTCTGCCGGGAATCGCGTTGGTGCTGGTGATCGTCTGGGCGCTCGTGGCGGTGCTGCTGCTCACCGGCACGCTGATCAACGCACGCGAGATCGACAAGACGGTCCCGCTGATCACAAACCAGGTCTCTCCGATCGACAAGGACACCAAGAACGTCGCGCTCGCCGCCAAGACGGCCAAGATCTCGGGGCAGATCAAGAGGTCGGCAGCACCGCTGTCCGGACAGGCGAAACGCATCATCGCGGTGGCAGGGAGCATCGACGGGAGGGTCGAGGACATCCGCGGAACCGCCGAGTCGATCAACGGTACCGTCAAGTCGATCAACGGCAACGCCGGGGCGATCAACGGCAAGGTCAGGGCGATCAACGGCAACGCGGTGTCGATCAACGACACGGTCAATTCCATCAACGGCGACGTCGTGTCGATCAATCGCAGGGTCAACGGGATCGGCGGCAGCGTGACTTCGATCAACGCCCGCGTCGGGTCGATCTTTCGCGGGGTGGGTCCCGTGGGCGCCACCGACCGCTCGATCAAGGCGTCGGTCGCGCGCATCCTGCGCAGCTTCAAGCTGGTCGACCCCGAGACGGGATCGATCAACATCGGGGTCGCCGCCATCAACAAGCGCGCGGCCAAGGGCATCACGGGGGTTCGCACGCTCAAGGACGACTTCGCGCCGATCTCCGTTTTGGTCGGGTCCCCATTCGCGGACCACAACACCGCTGGGCCCGGATCGATCCACGGGCACGCCAACTCGATCGACTGCTCGAAGCTGATCAACGCCGGGGGCCCGACCGAGTACTGCAGTAAGTGACGCAAGCCGCGCGCGCGCTCGGCCGGCGATGAAGCCGTCACCTGAGCTCCGCGACCTGCTCCTGCGCTTCTACGAGGCCCTGTCAAGCGGAGACGAGTCATTCATCGACAGCCACTTCTCGCTCGCGGAGGCCGCGCGCGGGGTAGGGACCGACCCCGCGGAGTGGTGGCAGGGTTCCCAGGTGGCCGGCGCGTGGAAGGAGCAGGTGGAGACGATGGGCGGCAGCATGCCGCTCGTCGCCGGCGATCCCGAGGCCTTCGTCGAGGGCACCGTCGGGTGGGCCGCAGATCGACCCACGCTTCAGCTCGGAGGGGGTGGAGTTCCCGTGCGGCTCACCGCTGTGTTTCACCAGGAGGACGGCGAGTGGAAGCTCGTGCAGGTGCACGGGTCGCTCGGCGTGCCCAACGAGGAGCCTTCGGGGCAGTAGCCGATCTGGCAGGATGGGTCATCCTGCGCCCTGCGGTGGCGCTGAGCCTCGACAAAGGAGCCTTTTGCATGAACGACTCTCACGACACCCACGACGACTCCTCCGGGAGCTCACCGGTCCGGGCCAAGGATGAGGAGCCCCAGGAGACCCACGGGGTCGACTCCGAGCAGTCAGAGGGCAGCGGGCCCGGTGGTCCCGAGGGCGCCGACCCCGAGGACTCTGACGCGCCAGCGGATCCCGAGGCCCCAGACGACGAGTAAGAGAGGCTTCGCCGGCTTTCGCGCCGGTCTCGCGCGATGAGGCTCTGGCGGCGCCGCAACAACACCTCGCCGCCGGGGGAGTACCCGCCCAGCTTCACGCATGCTTGGATTCGTCGGACGCTTCCGACAGCCTCTCCGACCGAGGCGATAGCCCTCCTTCGCACCATGCGCGGCAGGGGCTGGACCGAGGCCGAGGTGGCGCAGCGGATCCTGCCCTACCTGCCGCCGACCTTCCCCGGGTCGGCGGGCGGCGACGTGCCGGCCGGCGCAGGACGGGCGGTCTCGGTGCCGGCTGCAGTCTCGACCGCCTGGCTTGACCGCCATCTTCCGGCCATGGATCGGCGGCAGATCCAGTTCGTGGTGGAGGAGCTCGAGCGGCGCGGATGGCCGCCGACGGAGCTGGCGGCGGCGGTGCTTCCCCATCTGCTGCCCAAGCTCCCGCCCGCGGATGCGGACGCCATTCTCGAGGGGCTCGGGGAGCTTGGGTGAGGGCCTCTACGCGCCGAGCCCGCTCTCTGGCGGCTCCGTGGGCGTCTCTCGCCTCCCAACGCCTTTCAGCGCCTGATGCCTGCTGGCGAGCATGTCCCACTGGACCAGCTCGCCCTCGTGAAAGGTGCAGACGAACCAGAACTGCTCCTCGACCAGCACGCCACCATCTCTTTGCCGCCCGCGCTGGCGAATCTCGGCCACCACGCTTTGGCCGACCTCGATCAGCTCCCCGACGGTCAGCTCGAATGCGTCGAAGGGGTCAGTCCACTCCCCCCAGGCCATGAGCATCCCAGCGGGACCTTGGTAGGCCTTTGGACCGGGAAGCGGTGCGATCCGGTGAGTGCGCACTTCCATGCGCACGCCCTCGAGAGCCGTACGGAAGTCACCCCTGGCGAAGGCATCGAACGTTCGCCTCACCCGCTCCGGGTTCTCTTGCGGCACGGCCGACGACTGCTACGTCGACTGTTCTTGTTGGGGTCCGCTCGCAGCCCCTTGCGAGTCCGGCCTTTCCTGCTCGTCGTTTCCGCCGGTGAAGACATCGCGGGCGCGCTCCATCACCCCGCGATCCCCCCGCAAGCCCGTGGTGCGCTGGATGTCGTCCTTGACTCCGACGAGCGTCTCGCGCATGGTCCCGACCTCGGCCACGAGCTCACCGATCGCGCGCTCGATGGTGGCGAGACGGTCATTGACCGGCGCGAGCACGTCAGAGAGGGCCTCGACCTTTAAGCCCAGCTCCCTCGTGGTGCGATTGAGATGCGACTCGTCGCTCTCGAGTGCCGCGACCACAGCGAGGACGGCGTCGAGCCGGGTGCCCAGAGCCTCCTCGAGCTGCTGGAGCGCCGGCAGCAGCTCGGCCAGCGGCTCGGTCTGCTTCCGCACTCGCGTGAGCTCCAAGCGCATCGGGCGCAGCTCGTCGAGCGCCTCGAGCGCCGGCAGCAGCTCGGCCAGCGGCTCGGTCTGCTTCCGCACTCGCGTGAGCTCCAAGCGCATCGGGCGCAACTCGTCGAGCGCCTCCAAGAGGCGCTCGGGCAGACGCAGCGGCGCGAGCAGCTCCGTCAGCACGTTAGCGCCCCGCCGGTCACCTGAAGGATGGTAGCCGCAGGCGACCGGCTCTGGGCTCACACACGCTCGGAAGCCTTGTCCAGCGTGCGGCGGATACCCCGCTCGACGGCCTCGATGAGGTGGGGACGGAGTGAAGCGGCCGGGATGATGGCGTCTATCGAGCCGGTGCCAAGCGCTCGCTCGATGCTGTGGACAGCATCGAACTCGGCCGCTATCTCGCCGAGCTTCTCCGAGCGCACCGCAGCCCTGACGTCGGCCAGGTCGGCTCGCAACGGGGCCCGCTCGTCGTCGTCCGCCGCGTCCACGCCGGCTCTGAGCTCGGCCACCCGCGGGTCGGCGTCGGTGCGGTCGTTCACCTCGCGCGCGAAGACGGTGGCGGCCGCGGGAGCGCCGCCGATGACAGAGGCGTAAGAGCCCTCGACGGCCAGCACCTCCATGCTGTCGTTGAGCGTCCCCGAGAAGACCACGAAGGCACCTCCGTGGTAGCGGGAGACCACGCAGAAGACGATGGGGCCGTCGAAGTTGACCACGGCCCGGCCGATTTCCGCCCCGTACTCGAGCTGCAGCTCGCGCAGGGACTCGGGCGAGCCGTCGAAGCCCGACAGGTTGGCCACCACCACGACGGGGCGGTTGCCGCTGGCGGCGTTGATCGCGTGCGCCACCTTCTTCGACGATCGCGGGAAGAGCGTGCCCGCCGTCCAGGCCTCGGGCCCGTCGGCGGGCAGGAAGCCGCTGCGGGGGACCGACTGGGACTCGATGCCCAGCATGGTCACCGGAAAGCCGCCCAGGTGGGCGTCGAACACGACAGCGCTCTGGGCGCCGGCCATCGCTGCCCAGCGCTCGAGCGGCCGGTGGTCCTGATCGGCCACGGCCCGCATGACGGTTCGGATGTCGAAGGGCTTCTTGCGCTCGGGGTTGGTTTCACTCGAGAAGATGTCGCCCACGGTCTGGAAGTCGCTGTTGGGAACGTTGTGGGGATGCGTTTGGACGTCGCGGTCGAGCGGATCGGTCGTCGAGGCCTGCCGCGGGAAGCGCTCGCCGGGTGCGACATAGGTGTGCTCGTAGTGGGCGAAGAGGATCTCGCAGGCCGCCGCCAGGTCCTCCGCCCAGTACTGGGCCTGGCCGTTGGGCCCCATGATCCGGTCATAGCCGCCGATCCCGAAGTTGTCCTCGGCCGAGACCCCACCGGAGTACTCGAGCGCCTGCTTGCCGGTGAGCACCATGGCGCCGTCGGGCGTCATCACCAGGATGCCGCGGGTGTGCAGGAGCATCGTCGCTTCGGCATTCCAGTAGGGCTGGGCGCCCACGTTGATCCCGGTGACGACGACGTTGACCTCGCCGCCGGCCTGCGTGAACTCGATCAGGCGGCGCAGCACCCGTGAGATCCAGTCCATGTTCTCCGTGCCGCTGTCCATCGAGATCTTCGCCCCGGCGGACACGGCGAGCCACTCGACCGGCGCCTGCATCTCCTCGGCGAGGTCGAGCGCGCGCATGATCCGAACGGACTCGGGCTCGGCGATCGAGCCAAGCGCCTTGGTCGGATCGCCCAGTAGGGCCACGCGGACCATGCCCTCGGGGTAGCGGTCAGTGACCGTATGCACCACGCCGACCACGACCCCGGCGCTGTTGTTACCGAACGGACGCTCGACCGGGACCAGACGGCCCTCCTCGTCGAGGTCGTACTCGGTGAACGTGCCGCCCGCGCGGGTCAACAGGCCGACCAGCTCGTACGGGTACACCGTCCCGCGCCGCCGAGCCCGCAGCACCTTCTGGGCGTACTCGTCCAGCGGCGCCAGGGGCTCTGTCGGGGGCTCTGCGACCGAGAGCTTGACTCCCGCGCCGGGCTGGTATGAGAAGCCCAGGACCATCCGTTGCAGCTCGCCGTCCGGCGGCGCGGGGAGGCGCGCCTCGATCGAGACCTCCTCGAGCCCCAGCCCGGTGGTGACCGGAGCCAGGGTCGCGGTGAACGAACGCAGCTCATCGAGCGGCACGTCTATGGGCGGCCAGATGTAGAGGAGCACCCGGTTTCCGTGCAGCCGCTTGTTCGAGGGCCTCTGAGCCTGGACGCGGCGGATGCTGTCCAGGCATGCGGCCACCACGCGCTCGGGCTCTGGCAGGGCGGTGAGCCGGCCGGAGGCGTCACGCACGGGGGTGATATCGCGCACCTCGGCCATAGCCACGAGGCGCTCGTCGGACGGGTTCTCGCGCGCGGCACAGTGGAAGAGGTGGACGTCCTCGACAGCCGGCATCCGCGTGAGCTCGAACTCCGAGAGCCGCCAGAGTCGCAGGCGCCGTGCGACCATCGGGTGAAGCTCGCGGGCGACGCGCTCCTCCTCGAAGGTGTCGTCGGCCAGCCGGAACGTGAAGTAATGGACGTTGGCCCCGGCCCGGCTGCTCACCGCCACCGTCACCCGTTCGACCGCCGGGGGAAGACCCGCCGCGCCGATCGCCCCGAGGAGCTCGGTGGCCATGGCGTCGGTGTCGGTCGGGGGCTCGCTCCATGACACGTAGAAGTCGACGACGGCCTGCGAGTCGGGCGAGTCGGCTGCGAGCGCGGCGGCGGCGGCCGCCGCCTCGGGCAGCTCCGGCGCCTCGGCAAGGGTGGTGATCAGGCGAACCCGCTCCTCGCCGGACATGTAGTTCGCGGTTAGGAACCGCCGCCCGTCGCTTGAGAGCGCCTGCACATCCTCGAGTGCGAACACCCTGTAGTAGCGGCGGGTGAGCAGCTCGAGCATCGGCTCGTGGTCCTCCCGCCCGCCCATTCGCTCCGCCAGCAGCCGGATGAGTGACTGCGGGCTGCCGACGAGGGCCTCGATCCGGTCGCCGTAGTCGGGGGCGCCGGGATGGGCGGCCAAGTAGTCGAGCTGCTCACGCGCGGCGGCAACGACCCGCTCGCGGGCCTCCTCGATGACGGGCTGGTCGAACACGCGGAAACGCACGCTGCGGGCGAGCTCTCCCACCACCGGCTGGCGCAGCTGCGCCGCGACGATCAGCCGGTCGAGGGTCTCGTGCAGCTCGTCCCTCAGTGGCTCGGGCAGCGCCTCCGCATGCTGGAGGCGCCGGTCGAGCAGCGCCATGACGGCCGGGACCTGCGACGACGCGCGCTGGTGGGCGAGGAAGATCCGGTAGACCGCCTCCTCGAGCTCGGGCCCGCGCTCGAGGTCGGGCACGCCGTAGCGGGCGAGCGCGCGTGTGAGCCGGGC
>JBBRYL010000019.1:0-44015 GCA_038237685.1 Solirubrobacterales bacterium
AAGCCCACTACGCGAAGATCGCCCAACCGTTCCAGTGGACCTTCACCCGCACCGACCTCGACCAGGTGATGGCCAAGGTGGCCAACCGGGAGCAGCACTCAGAGCTGGTCGCGTGAACGAACTTGCGGACGCGTCTACTAGCCAGGCGCGCGATAGAGCGACAGATTGGACGTGCGCGCCAGCAGCCGCAAACCGCCCGCGGCGGCCCACGCATCGTCGTCACTCTCCTGTCCGGGCAAATCGCAGCCGGTGCCGTAGCCGTTGCGACCTACCACCAGCAGGTCGTAGTTTCCACGCCGCAGCGCTGCGAGGTAGTCGTCGCGGTTGTCGTACTCGCGCAGCTGACCGTCCACCGTGGGACCGAGGAACTCCACGGTGTCGCGCAGCCGCGGGCCGAAGGCGGGCAACACCGGGGAGAGCGCCCGCACGCCCCAGACGCCGGACAGGGCTACCCGGCGATTGCCTCCGCCGTGGCGGGCCAGTGCCGCGATCACCGCATCCGTGCCCTTGTAGCGATGGTCGGAGTAGCGCTCCTGGCGCGCATAGCCGGTGATCACCAGCGCCACCGCCAGCAGCGCCGCCGTGGTCACGGCCCCGGCCCGCGCGGCGGCCGCGTGACGGCGCCACAGCACAACCGCCACGACGGCGAGGGCACCGGCCGCCGCAATTCCGGCGGCCGGGAGCAACACGTGGCCGACCGGGTCGGGCAGTGACCGGCGCAGCGCGTCAAACATGGCGATCACGATCAGCACCTCGGCCACGGGGCGCGCGCGGGGCAGCAGGCTCAGAGCCCAGCCCGTCACGACAGCCGCCGGCACTGCAGCCGGCACCAGCCAGCGCAGGTTGGCCTGGGCAAAGGGCGCATACAGGCCCCCGATCGCGCTATAGGGGGCGGCCGCGTAGGCGAGGGCCATGAGCACCGCGGCGAAGAGCGAGATTGTGACCACGGGCGGGACCTCGGAGCCCCGGCGGCGATCGCGAGCCCACAACCACCCGGCCGTCAGCCAGCCAAGCAGCAGCACGAGGCCGGGACCGGCATACCCGTCGCGCCACGCCGGGTAGATGAGCCGTCGCAGCACCCGCGGGTCGTCGATGTAGTCGAGCACCGAGAATCCCGCGCATTCGCGCACGTAGTCGCGTGGGGTGTCAAAGAGCGTGAGCGGGCCGAGCCCGACCCCGCTTGGGAACAGCGGACTGCCGGACTCCACGGCGTTGCGCACCAGCCAGATCCCCCCCGCCAGCGCAACCAATCCCGTCACTGCGCCGGCCCAGCGCAGCACCCGGCGCCATGGGACGCCACCCCGCCCGGCCACCACCGCCCAGACGGCCACGACGATCACCACGCACCACAGCGCGTACCACTTCGTGCCGAACGCTATCCCCAGCCCCACGCCGGCCAGCATGAGGTTGGAAGTCCGCGGCTCTCGCAGGTGGCGGACAAGGAAGTACATCCCCGCCCCCATCAGTGCCAGCATCGGGGCGTCGGTCTTTGCCCCCTCGAAGGTCGCCATCTGGAGCGCGGGCAGCGACACCACCACCGCGGCCACCAGGGCCGCGAGCGACCGCCGCACGCCCGCCTCCATCGTCAGCGCATAGACCGACACCGCGAGCACCATCAGAAACGGCAGTCCCGCGGCGCGCACGAACGCGTCGCTGCCGAAGGGCATCACCGTGCCGAGGAGCAGCAGGTCGCCGTTGTGTGGATAGTTGCCGCTGCCCAGCAGCGGCGTGAACTGATCCACGTGCCAGATCGATCCGCGCTGCACCCACTCGATCACGTCGGGCAGGTGGAAGGTCATGGTGTCAATGTCCTGCGAGGCCTCGAAGGTGGCCTTCCACGCCGTGGCCACACTGAATACCGTGGCCATCGCGGCACCCACGAGCGACACGGTGGCACCCGCCCCGGGCCGGCGCAGCGTCAGCCGCGTGGCGCCCCGGCTTCGTCCGGGCACGACGATCCACGTCACCGCGAGCACCACCAGGCCCATCACGAGCGCGGAGCCGCGGGACAGGATCCCGACGAGCCCGGGGAAGAGATGGATGCCGAGGAGGGCTGCGCAGGCGACGGTCGCAAACGCCAGGCCGGCGGCGGCGCCCGTCAGGTGGGCCAGCCGGCGCCCGACGACGATCGCAGCGACGCCCAGGGCGCTTCCAAGAGTGACGAGCGCGAACGCCAGACCGACCAGGTAGTCCCCCAGCGACATCGCCCAGTCAGTCCGCGGTGGCGGCCGCCGAAACGCGCGGGCGCGCCCGCCCTCGCGGCGCCCGTGCCTCGGCGTTTCGGCTCAACAGCACCACGCCGACAACCGAGGTCACCCACATGCCAAGGGACAGGACGGTGAACAGGTCCACGGCCAAGCCGGGCGCAAACGGTCGCGCATAGGTCAGGTAGACCGCCGGCGCGATCAGCAGCTGGGCCGCCGCCACCTCGCGCACGTAGCCGGCCATCAACAGAAAAGGTATGCCCCAAACCAGGTATTGGAGAAAGAAGTTGATCCCGAAGGCCCACACGGACAGGTAGATCAGCGCCGCCCCGACGATCGGCTCGGGCTTGCGCCAGAACACGAAGGCGAAGGTGGCCAACAGCAGCGGCGCGGCCACCGCGCCACCGTGGTCGACCAGAAACACGGTTACCGGGTTAGTCGGTTGGGGGACGTCGGTCAACCAAACCCCGGCCAGATTGGGCTGGACCGCCAGGCTGATGCCTCCCACTCCGGGAAGTCCCCGGTACAGCACGGCTGTCTTCACGCTCTCCGGATCGGCCAGGGCAAAGGGCATGAAGCCCAAGACGAGCGGAAGCCCGGCCGCTGCGAGCAGCGTGACACCCTCCCGCTTCGATCTCATGTGGGGCAGCAGCGCGAACGCGACCACCACCGGAATGGTCTTGATCAGGCCTCCGACGCCGATCAGCAGGCTGGCATACAACGCGCGACGAGGCCCGCGATGGCGCTCCCACACCAACACCCCGAGGATCGCCGGCAGGATGGCGATCGAGTCGATCTGGCCATGAAAGCCCGACACCATCACGAACACCGGCCCGGCGGCCACCAGGCCGGCGGCCACCAGCCGCGACCGATCACCGTGACCGCGCGCCCCGAGCACGCTCTGGACGATGAAGGCGATGGCGATGTCGGCAAGGATCGGCGGCAGCTGCACCCAATCCGTCAGGGCGATACCGGTCCAGAGCTGCAGGCGGGCAGCCGCCACGATCCAGGGGAAGTAGCCCGGCGGGTAAGGCCACCGCTCGCCGGCATACAGGTGCAGCGGGTCGGTATGCAGGGCGTTGTGCACCACGGGAAAGGCACCGATGTCAAACGGCACCCCGTAGGTGCTCAGGGCCAGGATGATGCGGCCCACCAGGCCGACGAGCAGCAGCGCGATCAGCAGCCGCCGGGCATCCCTGCTCAGGCCAGACATCGGTCAGGCGGCTCCGGCGAGCGAGTGCTCCACCTCGGCCGCCGCCTGACGCCCCAGCCGCACCGCATAGTTCGTGCCCCGGTCCTCGGGGTAGACCTGCGTCGTGTTGGCCAGCACGAGGCCGGGCGCACCGGTCTGCAGCGCGGGGATCTGCTCGCGGTAGCCGGGGGTCACGATCGGCTGTGCATCCGGCTCCACGAACAGCCACTTGCGCTTGACCCAGGCGCGGTCAAAGCCGGCGTTCACCCTGCGCAGCCCCTCCGCGTAGCGATCCAGCAGCGCATCGGCGGACAGCCCGAGAACCTCGTCGGCCTGGTCGACATAGTTGGCAACGTAGAGGAAGTGGCGGCCACCGTAGCGCTTGACGCCCGTGAGGTTTCCCTGCTCGATCAGGCCCACGAAGGGCAGCGTCCGATCGGCCACGTTGGTCCAGTAGTAGGGGGAGAAGCGGCGGTCAAGCTCCAGCACGAGGCACTGGGCGGAGTGGTATTCGATCTGCTCCAGCCGCCGGCGGTACTCCTCCCCGAGCTCGGCCAACAGCTTGGCGCCAAGCAGCCGCAGGAAGATCCCGTTGGGCACGGTGGCCACCACAGCGTCGTACTGGAGCGGCTCGGGGCGCGGGTCGAATACGCGCGGGTCGTGGCCGGCGCGATAGGAACGCGGCGCGCCCGCGGTGACGAGGAGCCCTGCTCCCCTGCGTTCGATCGCAGCGGCCGGCCGGTCGATCATGACCTGCCCACCGTGGGCGTGGATGGCGTCGCGCAGGGCACCGAACAGCGGCTCGAACCCGCCACGCGGGTAGCCGAGCTTCTCTCCGGTCGTCTGCTCTCCCTTGATCTGTCGCCGGACCGTCAGCTTGCTCCACAGCCATGCCATCGAGATGTCCTGGGCCCGCTCGCCGAACTTGCCCCGCAGCAGCGGCCCCATCACCTTGTCCCAAACCTCTTGTCCCATCGCGGCGACGATCCAGTCGTGCGCCGTTCGCGATTCGAATGGCGTCACGTCGTTGCGCCGCAGCTGCAGGTCCAGGACGGCCAGGCCCATGCGCAGGCGCGACCTGACGCTGAGTGGCGTGAATCGCAGCAGGTCGAGTGGCGAGGAAAACGCCCTGCTGCGGCCCTCGATGAAGAAGGCCACGCTGGAGGGAAACCACTCGATCGCGTCCGGCATGCCCAGTTCGCGGTAGAGGTCTGCGATGTGGACGTCGCTCGTGAACAGGTGGTGGTAGTAGCGCTCGAGCAGCACCGCTTCGCCCACGTCGAGGGTGGCCGCCTGTCCGCCCAGTCCGGGCCAGCGTTCGTAGACGTCTACCTGATCGCCCTGCTTGGCCAGCTCGAAGGCGGCGGTCAGCCCGGCTACACCGGCCCCGATCACGGCCACGCGCCGGCTCAAAGGCGCGTGACGTACTGGACGTGGGTGGGTATCACGCAGCCCGCCCCGCTCTCGGTCACAGCTCCTGCCCGTCGAGTGCGGCCAGGCGGCGGCGCATGGCGAGCACCTCGCGGAACGCGGTGGCGATGACCCTCGGGCTCGCCCCGCGGGCCTCACCGGCGCGCCGCGGCCGGTGGGTCACCCCCACCTCCACCACGCTGCGCCCGCGCCGGCCGAGCTTGACCATCAGCTCGGTGTTCACCATCGCGCCGACCGATTCGATGTCGATCTCGTTCAGCACCTGCCGATCGAAGAGCTTGAAGGCGCAGTCGATGTCGCGCACTGGCACGTAGAACAGCGCCCGCACCACGATGTTCCAGGCGTAGCCGTTCAGGCGCCGGACGCGGCGGTCCTGGCGATTCATGCGATAGCCCGCCACCACGTCCACGGTGCCGAGGAAGGGCATGAAGCGCTCCAGCTCGGTCACGTCGAACTGCAGGTCTGCGTCGGTGAAGAAGACGAAGTCCAGGCGGCTGGCCAGAAAGCCGGTGCGCAGCGCCTCGCCGTAGCCGCGGTTGCGTCCGTGGCTGATCACGCGCACCCGCGGGTCGTTCTCGGCGATCTGGCTCACCGTCCGTGCGGTGCGGTCGCGCGACCCATCGTCGACGACGATCACCTCGTGCTCTCCGAACAGCTCGTCAACCGCGGCGGTCGCCTCGGCGATCGACTGAGTGATGTTGGCTTCCTCGTTATAGGCGGGGAGAACCACGGAGACGCTGGGACGCGCTTCAACACTCATCGGCACGCGATGTTACGGCCTTGGACTCGCGTCGAGCCGTGGCTTGCGAAGCTCGACGGCCATGCTCGCGGTGCGCCCAGTCGCCCTCCGCAGCAGCAGGTCCACGATCGTGAACGCCGTCTGCAACGCCAGGCTCTGGACCGACCCCCCGAAGATGCCCACCGGCGGGAAGGCGCGGTCAGGCCAGCGCCTCCCGGGGAGGCGATCACGAAGGAACGAATGACACGTCCAGACCCAGAAGATCGGATTGGGCTGGTACTCGACGCGCTCCAGGTCGAGGCCCACGGCTGTGGCCAACTCGCCAACCGTCTGCTCGTCGTACAGCGTCCAGTGTCGCGGAAAGTGGTTGCCGCCCCAGTGCCCGGCAAAGCGGCGCGCGTCGGCGGAGTCCCAGTTCGGGGTCGCCACCACGAGCATGCCTCCCGGCGCCAACAACTCGGCGGCACGACGGGCGAAGCGCTCGGGATCCTCCACGTGCTCGATCACGTGGAGGGCGAGGATCAGGTCGAAGGTCGCGGGTTCGAGCTCCTCGTCGACCTCGAACCGGCCCGTGACCACCAGGTGGCCTCGCGCGCGAGCGACCGCGGCGGCGGCTGGGTCCAACTCGATCCCGTGGGTGTCCAGCCGGTCGCCGACCGCGCTGGCGCGATACCAGTCGAGCAGCCGACCGTCTGCACAGCCCACGTCAAGAAGCCGCACGTGGCCGGGCGTGGTCACCTGTCTGACCCACGACTCGATCCGCCCCTTGTACATCCGCCGCTTCAGGCGATTGCTGAGCCTGCCGCTGCTGACTCCGTCTGACAGGTTGTAGGCGTAGTAGTCGCCCGGGTAGATGCGCCCGAGCTCGCTCACATCCGGGCGCGGGTTCAGCCGCACCAGGCCGCAGGCCTCGCAGCGTACGAACTGGAACCGCTCATCGGTCGTGTTTTCGTATTCGTGCTCGGTCCCCGCCCATAGCAGCGTGCTGCGCCGCGAGCCGCAGTGCACGCAGGCGGCATCAACCGTCTCGACTGGACGACCGGACACCGAAGGCGGCCTCAGCCCTTCAAGGCCTGCACATAGCGCCGCAGGGCACCGCTGTATGAGGAGCGGACCAGCACGGGTGGCAGGTCATCGCGATCCTGGAGCCGCCGCTGGAGCCGGGGCAGCCGCGGGGCGGGCACCGAGGGCAGCAGGTGGTGCTCGGCGTGGTAGTTCATGAAGTAGGGCGACAGCCACGCTCGTTCCAACAGGTTGCTGCGAATGGTGATCAGCCGGTTGCGGTGGCCCGATTCCTCGGCGGAGCTGATCGCGTGCTCCACGAAGCTGCGCACCAGATGGATGAACGCAGTGAGCGTGGCCAGCGGTGCGATCCACAGCGCGGGATACACCCACCACACACAGGTCAGCGTCAGAGCGGCCGCGATCACGAGCTGGGCTACCGCCAGCGACAGCAGGTCCTTCTGGGGCGACGCGCCGGCGGAGGCCGCGCGCGGTGCCTTCGGGCCCATCAGCACCATGCCCGCGTAGCCGCCCAGCAGCCCATTGACGAAGTAGCGCGCCAGTCCGGACCGGGTCGACTTGTTCTCTCCGCTGTAGAGGTCGTGGTCGGGATCCTCGGGGGAGCCCACCAGGCGGTGGTGAGACAGGTGCCGGGCCTGCGCCGCGCCGAACGGAGAACCCACAGCCCCGGCGCACACGAACCTGCCGACGAAGTCGTTCCACCTGCGGCTGGGCAGGAACTTGCGGTGCACCGCCTCGTGCTCGCAGTTGAGCAGCGCCTGCTGGCGCGACGAGACGACCGCGAACGCCAGGAGGAACGTGTACCAGGCCGGGTGCAGCGAGAAGATCGCGATGGCGCCGAGGGCCGCAGCCCACGCCAGGGCCAGGTAGCCGAGGTTGTACGCCAGCAGGCCGGCGGAGAACCCGAGGATGTCGCGGCCGCTGCTGCTCAGGCCGCGCGCCTGGGAACTCACCGGCGCCTGAGGGCGTCGAGGGTCGAGCGTAGGCGTGTCGCGAGCCTCCACGCCCGCGAGGCTAGCCCGGGCCGGCCGTGACGTCCAGCGTCGTGGCAGTGGACCAGACCGACTAACCCCATTGCCCTGAAGCCCATGGCTACGAATCGCTCAGTTCCGAACGGACCGGAGACGATACTGTGGCCGCGTGGCGCCGGACGGGGAAGTTGTCGACAGCGGTGCCTCGGGGCCGCCCGCGGCCAGCCGGGCGCGTGTGGTCGAGCGATGTTCGGCCTGCGGGTCAGGACGGCTCACGGTTCACATGCGGGTCGCCGGCGAGATGGGCGAAGACGGCCTGATTCCCACCACAAAGGAGTTCGGTACCGCCTTGGGGGACATCGTGCTTTGCGGCGACTGCGGGCACATGCAACTCGACCGCTTTCCCAGCGAGGCCGAGTTGGACGCGGCTTACGCCGAGGCGGCCTCAGACGACTACGTGGACGAGGAGGCGGGCCAGCTCGAGAGCGCGAAGCGAGTGCTCGAGCGGGTCGAGCGCTTCACCCGCCCTGGTCCGATCCTTGACGTCGGCTGTTGGGTGGGCTTCCTCCTGGCGGCCGCGCGTGATCGCGGCTGGGAGGCCACCGGGATCGAGCCCAGCACGTTCGCTTCCGGCTACGCGCGGGATCGTCTCGGGCTCGATGTGCGCACCGAGGAGCTGTTCACCGCCGACCTGCCGGCAGGACATTTCAACGCCGTCGTGATGGGGGATGTGCTCGAGCACCTCACCCGGCCCGGCGACGCGCTCGAGCGCGGGTCGGAGCTGCTGTCCGAAGATGGTGTGCTCGTGCTGCTCCTGCCGGATGCGGGAAGTTCCCTAGCGCGCCGTATGGGCAAGCGATGGTGGTCGGTGATCCCGACACACGTCCACTACTTCACACGCCGCAGCGCCACAACGATGCTTGGCCGGCACGGATACCGGGTTCGCACCATCGCGACCGACCCGAAGGCGTTCAAGGTGCGTTACTACCTGAACAAGGGAGGCGGCTACCTTCCGTGGCTGTCGCGCACGCTCATCAAGGCGGCGGAGCGCCTTGGGATGGCCGAGCGGATGTGGGCGCCGGATTTCAGGGACCGGATGGTGGTAATCGCCTCTCCTGACGCCTCGCTCGCTCGCGGCGCCTGATGCCGATCGGCCGCGGCCCGACGTTTGAGCACGGGGAGGCGGGGGAGAGACGGCAGGTGCTGCCCGAGGTCAAGGAAGAGCGCTGGGTCCGCTCGGGGGGCTATCGCGAGATAGTTCGCAGCGACCGATTCGTGCTGTTCCGTGCCCCACATGGCACTCGATGACTCCCGACGGGTCCCGTCCAGTCGTCGCAAGCGTCGTGGTTCCGGCCAAGGACGCAGCAGCGACGTTGCCTCGCGCGCTCGCCTGTCTTGTGGCGCAGCAGCCCGAGGACGGTTTCGAGGTGATCGTGGTCGACGACGGCTCCATCGACGAGACGCCCCAAATCGTCGAGGCGGCCGGGCCGCCCGTCCGGCTTGTCTCGGGCGCCGGCCTTGGTGCGGCGGACGCACGCAATCGCGGGGTGGCTGCGGCCGCGGGCGACGTGCTCGCCTTCACAGATGCCGACTGTTTCGCGCCGCCCGGCTGGCTGGCCGCCGGGCTCGACGCGATGCGGGAAGCCGACCTGATCCAGGGCGCCGTCGAGCCCGATCCCGACACGCCGCCCGCCGTCTTCGATCACACGATCGTCGTACCGTCCCAATCTGCCCTGTTCGAGACGGCCAACCTCTTCGTGACCCGGGAGCTGTTCGAGCGTGTAGGTGGCTTCGAGGAGATCGTCGACGCAGGACGAGCCCAGGGGCGGTTCGGAGAAGACGCCTGGTTCGGATGGCGCGCTACCCGGACCGGGGCTCGGACAGGCTTCGCGACCAAGGCGGTCACCTACCACGCGCGCATCAGGAGATCGGGGCGCGAGTTCGTGGCGGAGCGCCGACGCCTGCGCCATTTCCCCGCACTCCTCGTGGCCATTCCAGAGATCAGAGCGAGGCGCAGCGTGGGGTGGATCTTCTTGAGCAGCCAGACGGCCGCCTTCGACATCGCGGTAGCAGGGGTGTTCGTCGCGGCTACGACGCGCTCCCGCCTGCCGTTGCTCGCAGCGGCTCCCTACGCAGCTTCCCTCAAGGAGCGCGTGGGCACCTCGCGCTGGGCTCCGCGGCTGGCCGCGGTGGAGCTGGCCGCCGATGCCATCGGCCTGGTGGCGCTGATGCGTGGCAGCCTGGAGGCGCGGACGCTGTTGTTGTGAGTTGGTTTTGCCGCCCCGCCGGACAAGCTTCAGCGTGCGGCTCGATGAAGGAGCCGCGTTAGTCGCTTCCCGGCGGAGCGTGCACGGCGGAGGGTGGAGCGCGGAGCCGGCTCGGGCCGAAGCCCCCGGGCAGCTAGCTGGGCGCTTACGAATTCGCCCAGGTAGACGTTTGTGGCCTCCTCTTCCTCGAACATCACACGCTCGGAGACGTCGAAGGAGCCCTTCCACCAGAGCGACTGAACCCGGTCGTCGTCGCTCAACCGCCCAGCGAAGCTGGCGGGGAAGTAGAAACGTGGGTTTGCGTGGATTGCGTGGAGCTTGAACACGAACTCTATGGCGTCGCGGTCGATGTCGATCAGCCAGCGGTGGTGGACCCATCCCACGAAGTCCCCGTGGATCCCCCACGTCTGTTCCTCGAGCCTTGATGGCACCTCGATGTAGCCCGCCTTGGCGATCCGCTGCATCTCGCTGCAAACCCACACCGGGTCGCGAATATCCTCGAGCGTGTGTGAGCAGACGACGAAGTCGATGGACTTGTCATCGAACGGATACGGCTCTCGATCGCAGATATCCCGAGTGATCCAGGTCTCAGGACCAAAGCGCTCCTTGGACAGGTCGTGTGGTGCCACCCACCCGTTTCGCTCGTAGAGGCCACGAGTCTCATAGGGGGCCAGGTCCATGACCCAGTCCGCGCGCCAGAGGGGATCGGCCCAGCCGCCGATATCGAGCACGACATCGTTGGTGCCGACGGCGTCCAAGATTCGCTCGCGCGAAACGTCAAGCATCGCAAGTACGCTACGGCATGCATGGATGTGGCAGAGCGCGCCGGCGAGCACCAGTGGTACCACTCGCTCGAGCTGGGGCCGGACTACCTGACGCCGGGCGTATTCGACCTCAGAAGTGAGGTCGAGTCCTACCACCTGCCGGCTCGCCTTGATGGAGTTCGGGCACTCGACGTAGGCACTTGGGACGGATTCTGGGCCTTCGAGATGGAGCGCCGAGGAGCGACCGTAGTCGCCCTGGACCTCGACGACGAGTCACGGCTCGACACCCCGGTGCGACGGAAAGGGGACAACTCGTTCTCGACTCGCCCTCGAGGCGACGGCTTTCGTCTTGCGCGCGAGATCCTTGGGTCCAAGGTCGAACGCGTTGACATGAGCCTCTACGACGCCAACTCGGCAGAGCTCGGCACCTTCGATCTTGTGTTCTGCGGATCGGTCGTGATCCACCTTCGAGACCAGTTGCTCGCACTCGAGCGTATTGCCGAGCTGTGCACGGGGACCTTCATCACCGCAGAGGCCTATACGCGCGGTCTGGGACTGCTCCCGTTTGCAGCCACGCGCTACGTGGCCGACCGCCCGTCGGCCGTCGTCTACTGGCAGCCGAACGTGCGGGCCTGGAAGCAGATGCTCTGGACGGCAGGGTTCAACACAGTCGAAGAGGTCGAACGGTTCGCGATGCACTCCACGCAGGGATACAAGGTCCGTCACGTCGTACACCACGCGAGTGACAGTGCCCACCACGGGCCGTGACGCGGCCGACGGTCACTCTCCGCGCTTACGCGTGAGCACATAGCAGTGCTGCTGGCCCTCGTTGACCACGCGCTCGATATCCATGGCGCCGTGATCGGCGGCCCGTCGCACCTCCTCCAGCGTCACCGCCGACCCGCGCCAGGCCGGATGCTGTTGGCGGCGTGGGGCGCGTCCCACCAGCGCGCCGAGGCGGACGCGCCATTGATCACGATCCCAGCGGCGGCGATGGATTCGCGGATCATTGGACACTTGAAACGCTGCCCAGCCACCCGCCTTCAAGACTCGACCGATGTCCTGTATGTAGGCCACAGTGATCGCGGGGTCGGGTATGTGCTGGAAGACCACGTGTGAGACGCAGGCTGTGATCGACTCGTCTTTAAGTCCGGCGAGGCTCGTGCCGTCGCCCCGGACCCAGGTGACGTTGTCGAGCTCTGAGTTCTGCTCCTTGGCTCGACTCAACATCTCTGCGGATACATCCAGCCCGTAGACGTGGGCCGCACGGCCGGCGAGCACCCGCGTCAGGCGTCCCATGCCACACCCGAGGTCGAGCGCGATGTCATCGCTCGCCACCCGAACGTCAACTGCGTTCAAGAGGCTGTCGAGCTCTTCTGAGCCACGCCGCCAAAAGCTCTCGAGGTCTGAGTCGGTATAGGAGAGCGTGTTGTCGATGAAGAACGCAGCGTTCTCCTTCGCACGCGCGTCCCAGAACCGTCCCATGTCCGCTCCGGGCATGGCGCTACAGCCAGCCGCGCTTGCGGAAGAAGGCGAGCATCCCCACGAGCAGCGCAAGCATCGCGACGATCACGATCCAGAAGGCCACGATGCTCTGCTCGCCGGGCACGGCGACGTTCATGCCGAACACGCTGGCGATCAGCGTCAGCGGCAGCACCACGACACTGATCGAGGTGAGCACGCGCAGGATGTCGTTGACGCGGTGGGCGAGCACGGACTCGTTTGTGTCCTCGAGCGCCTCGACCACCTCCTTGTAGTTCTCGAGCATGTCCCAGATGCGCTCGGACGCGTCGTTGATGTCGTCGAAGTAGAGCTCGAGGTCCTCGGCCACGTAGCGTGACTTGGTCCGTTCGAGGTCGCGCAGCACCGCGCGCTGGGGGCGGATGATCTTGCGGAAGTTGATGATCTCCTGCTTGGCGTTGGAGATGTCGCGCACGACTTCCTCGGACCGGCCCTCGAAGATCTCCTCCTCGATCCGCTCGAGCTTGTTGCCCATCTTGCGCAGCATCGGAAAGCAGTAGTCGAATGAGTCGTCGACGATCTTGTAGAGCAGGTAGCCGGGGCCCTTGCTCATCAGGCTCTCGCGGACCTCCTCGGAGCCTTCGCAGCGCTCGAATAGGTAGTCGACGGGCGGGATGGCGCGGTTGGGCAGCGTGATCAGGAAGTCGGGCCCGACGAACATGTCGAGCTCGGCGGCGTTCAGGCGGCCCACGGTCTTGTCATAGACCGGGAAGTGCAGGACGATGAACAGGTAGTCGTCGTACTCGTCGATCTTCGGTCGCTGGTTGCGCGAGGCGACGTCCTCGTAGTCGAGCGCGTGAAACTCGAAGTGCTCCTCGAGCCAGGCGCGGTCGATCGGCCCGGGGCGCTCGATGTTGATCCAGCGGAGGCCCGGGGCCTCGACCGTCTCGACGTTGGGCTCAGGCTCTGGGTGGCTGCGTGCGTCGTCGCCGACCCGCGGAGCCCGGCGCAGGCGTGGACGGGGGAGGTTCGGCATCGTCGGCCTCCGTTCTGTCGCCCCGGCGCCCCATGGCTCGATTCTAGCCCGGAGAGCGGCAGCACCCCGTGCTGGGCGACGCCGCCCGTCCCGCGCGCGGCCGGCCCTATCTACAAATCCGAGCGGATTGACCACCGCCGGGGATGTCGAACCGCACGACTCCTACGACGACGGGACCGCGAGCTCGCGGTCGACCCGGGCAACCGCCGCTTCCACGGACGCCTCGATCTCCTCGTAGCCGACCCGCACGGTGGGGAAGCCCCGGCGGGCGAGCTCCGCGTCGCGTTTGGCGTCCTGAGCCTTGCGCCGGCGGGTCCGGTGGGCCGGGCCGTCGATCTCCACGATCACGCCCTGCAGGGGAAAGAGGAAGTCGACGCGGTACGGCGCCATCGGCACCTGGCAGCGGAACGGGGAGTGTCCGTGTGACCGGTATGCCCGGAGGAACGTCTCCTCGAGTCCGGTCTCCGTCCGGGTCGACCCCAGCTCGTGGTCGGTCAGAGCGCGCCGGAGTGCCGGCGCGCCCGTCCGGTGCGCGTTGCGCTCCAGTGTCTCGACCAGCGTGATCCTCGACACGAGATGCCGGTAGTACGCCTCGTCGAGGGCGCGTTCCAGGGCTCGCGCATTCAGCAGGGCGGCCAGGTCGAGCAGGGTGCGCCCCGGGGAGGTGAGGCGCAGGCCATTGCGCAGGACCCAGTCGCCCTGGTCCAGTGGGGCGCGATGCAGGGCGATTCCGCGGCGCCTGCTCCGACCGCCGGTTCCCGGCACGGTGATCGAGACCGACCCGGTCGGCAGGAGCCCGAGGTCCCATTCGCCCCCGGCGTCCGCGTGGCTCACCGCGCTGTCGGCACCGATGGCCAGGCCCGCGGCGCGCCTGGTTGCGGTGCGGCTCAAGCGCCGGAACGCGAGCGCGTAGACGCCACGATGGACCGCGCGCAGGGTCCCGGCGGCCAGTCGGCGTTCGATCATCCGAGCCGAGACGCCTTCGTCTGTGAGCTGCCATCGGGCGACCACACCGTCCTGGCGCTCCGCAAGCCGGGCGATCGTGGCGTCGGGATGGATCCGTGCGGGTTGAGCCCCCATATCGAGGTAAAGCCGCGGCGAAGCCGAGTTCGCTCCCTTGAAACCCGGACCACCGAGCCGCTACTGTGGTCCTGACATAGCCGTACGCATCCAGAGGGGTGGAGGGAAATGGCCCTACGAAACCCCGGCAACCATCTGACAGACCTCGGTCGTTCAGAAAGGTGCCAAGTCCATCAGGTCGCAGTGACCTGAGAGATGTGACGAAGTAGCTCCTTCATGGGCCTCCGTCACGAGATTCGCGGCGAAGGTCCATTTCTATTTTTGAAGGGGTTTACGACATGGCTGTAGTTGAAGCGCTCCAGTGCAAGGAATGCAAGACGGAGTACCCGCTCGAGGCACGGTTCGTGTGCGACGAGTGTTTCGGGCCGCTCGAGGTTCGCTACGACTTCTCGCCGCTCGATGCCGAGGCCACGCGCCGCCGCATCCAGGCCGGCCCGCTGAACATCTGGCGCTACGCCGACTTCCTGCCGTTCGAGAGTCAGCCAAAGACGGCTCTCGATTCCGGCATGACGCCGCTGATCCGCGCCGACCGGCTCGCGGACTACCTCGGCCTCGGAGAGGTTTGGGTCAAGAACGACACCGCCAACCCGACCCACTCCTTCAAGGACCGGGTAGTCACCGTCGCGCTGGCCAAGGCGAAGGAGCTCGGCTACCAGGTGGTCGCGTGCGCGTCGACCGGCAACCTCGCGAACTCGGTGGCTGCACATGCCGCCGCGGCTGGCCTCGACTCCTACGTGTTCATCCCGTCGAACCTCGAGGAGCAGAAGATCCTCGCCACCGGCGTCTATGGCACCAACCTGGTGGCCGTCAAGGGCAACTACGACGACGTCAACCGCCTCTGCCTCGAGCTCGCGGGCGAGCGCGACTGGGCCTTCGTGAACGTCAACATGAGGCCTTACTACGCCGAGGGATCGAAGACGATCGCCTACGAGGTCGCCGAGCAGCTGGGCTGGGAGCTCCCCGACCGCGTGGTCTGCCCGGTCGCCTCCGGTTCCCTGTTCACCAAGATCGCGCGAGGTTTCGATGAGTGGATCGAGGTCGGCCTGGTCGAGGGCGAGCTGCCGACGTTCAACGGCGCCCAGGCGCTGGGCTGCTCGCCGGTGGCCGAGGCGTGGGAGCAGGGTCGCGACTTCTGCAAGCCCCAGCGGCCGGACACGATCGCCAAGTCGCTCGCGATCGGCGACCCCGCCGACGGGCCATACGCACTCGGCCTGGCCAAGCGCTCGGGCGGCGGCATCGACTCGGTGACAGACGACGAGATCCGCGCCGGCATCAAGCTGCTTGCCCACACCACGGGGGTGTTCACAGAGACCGCCGGCGGTGTGACCACGGCCGTGCTCAAGAAGCTCGCCGACCGCGGAGACATCGGTCCCGACGAGCGCGTCGTGCTCGTGATCACCGGCGAGGGGCTCAAGACCCTCGACGCCGTCAAGGGCACATTCGAGATGGACACGATCGAGCCGTCCACCGCCGCGTTCGACGCGGTGTTCGACCTCGCAGCCACCGCTTCCTGATGAAATCGGTTTGGTGCTCGCCGGCCGGCGCCCGGCTGCGCTGCTCCCGCTGGAGTAGGTTCACGGCATGAGCATCACGGTGAAGATCCCCACCCAGTTGCGCAGCGTCACCGGCGGTGACGCCGAGGCACAGATCGACGAAGCGGGCACGGTCGGTGACGTGCTGGACGGCCTGTACGACCGCTTCGACGGCCTGCGTGATCGCATCGCCGAGGATGGCGGGCTGCGCCGCTTCGTGAACGTCTATGTCGGTGGCGAGGACATCCGCTTCCTGGACGGCCTCGAGACCTCCGTCGACGACGGCGACGAGGTGACCATCCTTCCCGCCGTAGCCGGCGGTTAGACGCCTGGGCCGCGACGGGTCCTCGGCCCAGTTGCGCGATAGCTGCGGGAACGCCGTACCCTGGCGATCGTGACGAGGCCCGGCCCACGCGGCGCTCCCTCGCTAAGCACCGAGGATCCGTCGCCCACTGATCCGCCTCCGCCGATCCCACTGAGCGAGAGTGAGCCGCGATTCCGTGGCCGCATTGCGCTCAAGGGGCGCTCCCTGCGCGCCGTGACTGCACGCGGCACGCTCATCAACGGCGCCTATCAGGTGTTCCTCATCACGCTGGGCATGCTCCGGGGCGTGGTGGTCGCGGCCTTTCTGAGTGCCTCGGAGTATGGGGTCTGGGGGATCATCTTCATCACGGTCATCACGCTGACGTGGCTGAAACAGGTTGGCGTTGGTGACAAGTTCGTGCAACAGGGCGAGGAGGACCAGGAAGCCGCCTTCCAGAAGGCGTTCACGTTCGAGTTGCTGGTCACCGCGGCATTCCTCGCACTGTTCGCGGTTTCGCTACCGCTGGTCGCCTGGCTCTACGGCGCGCCGGAAATCATTCTCCCCGGCGCCGTGATGGGCCTTGCCCTCTTGATTGCGGCGTTCCAGAGCCCGCTGTGGGTCTTTCTCCGCCGGATGGACTTCGTGCGTGTGCGGCTCATCCAGGCCCTCGATCCCGTAGTGGGCTTCGTTGTCACCGTCGCCCTCGCGATCGCCGGCGCGGGATACTGGAGCCTGGTCGCGGGGGTTTTGGCCGGAGCTTCGGCGGGAGCCATCGGTGCCATCGTCTGGTCGCCCTACAAGCTCCGCCTTCGCTACGCGCCCGGCACGGTGCGCGAGTACTTCTCATTCTCGTGGCCGTTGATCGTCGCCGGTGGCAGCAGTCTGATAATCGCCCAGGGCTCGGTGTTGGCCACCGACAGCAAGTACGGGATAGCCGGCGTAGGAGCGATCGCCCTCGCATCCACCGTCGCGGCGTACTCGGACCGTGTGGATGGAGTCGTGACCGAAACGGTCTACCCGGCGATCTGCGCCGTCCGCGAGCGCACGGATCTCCTCTTCGAGACCTTCGTCAAGTCCAACCGCCTGTCGCTGATCTGGGGCATTCCCTTCGGCGTCGGGATCTCGTTGTTCGCGGGAGACATCGTCCACTTCCTGTTGTCCGCGAAAGGGTGGGGCTCCGCAGAGATCCTGCTGCGGACCTTCGGGTTGACCGCTGCGGCCGGGCATATTGGCTTCAACTGGGACGCTTTCTACCGAGCGCGGGGCGAGACGAGGCCGATAGCGATCTGGAGCGCGCTCACGATGCTTTCGTTCGTGGCTATGCCGCTTCCCCTCTTGCTCCTCAACGGCTTCGGCGGTTTCGCGATCGGGATGGGCGCGATGACCGCCGTCTCGCTCGCCGTCAGGGGGTACTACCTCGCTCGACTCTTTTCCGGGTTCAAGTTCGCAAGGCACGCGGCCCGCGCGATGCTTCCGACCGTACCGGCGGTCGCCGCGGTGCTGGCCATGCGGGCGCTGGAGGGCATGGATCGCTCCATCGTGGTCGCCCTGGCGGAGGTCTTCGCCTACGGCATCGTGACCGTGGTCGCGACCGTCCTCATCGAGCGCGAGCTCATCACCGAGGTTGTCGGATATCTGCGCAATCGTGCAGCAGCGGGCGAGGCGCCTGCGCGCGCCTGATGGGCTCTAGGCTGACGCGGTGAATCCACCAAGCGCAGCGAACCCCCCGACACCAGTGGACTGGGAGGGCCAGACCGTGCTCGTGACCGGTGCCCAGGGCTTCATCGGGGCGTGGCTGGCAGAGCGGCTGCTCGATGAAGGCGCAACGGTGGTCACGTTGCAACGCGACGTCGACCCGGAGTCGCGTTTCGTGGTCGACGGGATCGGCGAGCGCTGCGTGACGGTGCCCGCCGACGTGACCGATTACGCCGAGATCGTGCGCACGCTCAACGAGCACGATGTCCAGGCGGTCTTTCACCTGGCCGCCCAGACGATCGTCGGCACGGCAAACCGCTCGCCGCTCTCCACGTTCGAGACCAACATCCGCGGCACCTACGTCCTGCTCGAGGCGTGCCGCGCGGTCGGGGTGGTCGGCGACGCGGTGCGCCGCGTGGTGGTGGCCTCCTCCGACAAGGCCTACGGCTCCCACGACACGCTGCCCTATCGCGAGGACTTCGCACTGAAGCCGCGCTACCCCTACGACGTATCCAAGGCCTGCACGGACATGCTCGCCCGCTCCTACGCCGCAACCTACGACCTGCCAGTCGGCGTCACCCGGCTGGCCAACGTGTACGGCGGCGGCGACCTCAACTGGTCGCGGATCGTGCCCGAGACCGCGCGCGCGCTCGGCGAGGGCCGCCCACCCGAGATTCGTAGCGACGGCTCGCCTGAGCGTGACTATCTGTACGTCGAGGATGCCGTGAGCGCCTACCTCGTAGTCGCGGCCTCACTGGACGACCCGGCGTTGCGCGGCCGCGCCTGGAACGCCGGGTGGGGCGAGCCGCTCTCGGTACTTGAGGTGGTGTCCAGGTTGTGCGAGGCGGCCGGGAGCGAGGTCGAGCCAGATGTCCAGGGCGAGGGCACCCCCCACGGCGAGATCGACCGCCAGTTCCTGGACTCCGCGGCCATGCACGACGAGCTGGGCTGGGAGCCCACACATACCCTCGCCGAGGGCCTGCGGCTGACCTACGAGTGGTACCGGCGACGGTTCGGGTAGCGCGAGCGGCCGCAGCTGGGTGTAAGTTGAGGGGCGTGAGGGGATCGATCGTGCGTATGGGGGTACTCGCCGGCGCAGTGGCGCTGGCAGCAGTCGCGCCAGCTTCGGCGAGCGCGGACGCTGTGGCCACCTGCTCGGCCAAGACTCCAGTGCTTCAGTTTCAGGTGGACCGCAACGCCACCGGGCGCGACCGGACCCGCCGCGCCATCAGCCTGCAGTACGGCGGGGGCAGCTCGGCCGCCGCGATCAAGCCGATTCGCCTGACGATCGTGCGCGGAGGCAAGACGCGCACCATGCAGCTGTCATCGCTGAACAGCGAGTACCGCTACCGCGCACGAAAGGGCGAGCGCGCCGCGTTCATGGCCGTCTACGCTGAGGACTCGTCGGGGTACGGCCAATCGACGACGGCCCCGCCGATGATCCTCCAGCCTCTCGTGGGCGTAAGCCCGGGGCTCTTAGGGATCGTCTTCGGGCTGGTTCCGGCGCCCCTACTCCAGGTGTTGGTGCCCACCAGCTCGAATCCCGGGGCTTTTAGCTCCGACGTCTGCGCGCGGGTCCAGCCGCTGGTCGTGCAGGAGAAGGCCGCGCCAAGCAGTTCCCGCTCCCGCGGGTAGCGCCCCGCCGGATGGCTGGCGTCCGCAACCTCGTAAACCTGAAGGACGTCGACAAGGGCTATGGCAGCCGGTCGGTGCTCGAGCACGTCACGCTCGGCGTGGCGGCCGGAGAGCGGATCGGCATCGTCGGACGCAACGGCGACGGCAAGTCGACCCTGCTCCGGTTGATCGGCGGTGCGGAGCTGCCAGATGCCGGGGCCGTGACCCGCGTCAACGGTCTCGACAGCGCGATGCTCGGCCAGAGCGACGACCTCGACGACCGGCGCACGATCCGCCAGGAGCTGATCGGGGGTCGTGCCGATCACGAGTGGGCCGGCGACCGGACCTTCAGGTCGGTGCTCGACGGACTGCTGGGCGGAGTCGAGATGCGGCGCTTCCCCGAAGGCCTCGACACAGCCATCGCGCCACTGTCTGGCGGCGAGCGGCGGCGGATCGCGCTTGCGCGGCTGCTGCTCGACGGGCCCGAGCTGCTGCTGCTGGACGAGCCGACCAATCACCTGGACGTCGAGGGCGTCGACTGGCTCGCCCGCCACCTGGCCGCGCGCCGCGGATCGATGCTCGTGGTCACCCACGACCGCTGGTTTCTCGACGCCGCCTGCACGAATACCTGGGAGGTGTCCGACGGCGCCATCCACCAGTACGACGGGGGCTATGCCGCCTACGTCCTCGCGCGAAACGAGCGCGACCGCCAGTCCGCCGCGCGCGATGACCGGCGCCGTCAGCTGATGCGCAAGGAGCTCGCGTGGCTGCGGCGCGGGCCGCCGGCCCGCACGTCGAAGCCGAAGTTCCGGATCGAAGCCGCCAACGCGCTGATCGCCGACGAGCCCGAGGTGCGCGACCGGGCGGAGCTGCTGCGCTTCGCCGCCGCCAGGCTCGGCGACCGCGTCCTGGACGCGGTCGACGTCTCGCTGGCGTTCGGGCGCAAGGTACTGCTGCGCGACGTGACGTGGCGGCTGGGGCCGGGAGAGCGTGTCGGCCTCGTGGGCGTCAACGGGTCGGGCAAGACCACGCTGCTCGGCATCCTCGGGGGCGAGATCGAGCCAACCACCGGCCAGGTCGAACGCGGCGCCACGGTCAGGCTCGCACACCTCTCCCAGGACACCGTCGAGATCCCGGGCCACCTGCGCGTGCTCGAGTCGCTCGAGGAGGTCCGCGGCGTGGCCACGCTCAGCGGCGGCCAGGAGATCACGGCCGGGATGCTGTGCGAGCGCTTCGGCTTCCGCGGCGATCGCGCCCGCACGCTCGTGCGCGATCTGTCGGGCGGCGAGCGTCGTCGGCTCCAGCTCATGCGCCTGCTGATGGGCGAGCCCAACGTCATCCTGCTCGACGAGCCGACCAACGACCTGGACATCGACACCCTGACCGCGCTCGAGGATCTGCTCGACGGGTGGCCGGGCACGCTGGTGGTGGTCAGCCACGACCGCTACTTCGTCGAGCGGGTCTGCGACAACGTCTACGCGCTCGCCGGCGATGGTGCGCTCACGCACCTGCCCGGCGGGATCGAGCAGTACCTGCGCCAGCGCAAAGCTGCCGCGGCGGTCCTGCCGGCAGCGGTGCGACAGAACGGCCCGGCGCCCACGGGCGCGACGGTCAAGGCAGCTCGCAAGGAAGCCGGGCGTCTGGAGCGTGAGCTGGAGCGGCTGGGGCCGCGCGAGACGGCGCTGTATGAGCAGATGGCCCAAAGCGCGGTCGATCACGTCCGGCTGCGCGAGCTGCAGGTCCAAATCGACGAGCTGACGACTGAGCGCGAACGACTGGAGGCGGCGTGGCTCGAGCTATCCGAGGCGCTGTAGTGGCCGGGCAGTGGCCAACCGCCAGTATGTGGGCATGGACGAGTCACGTGCAGAGGCCGCAGACGCCGCCCCGCAGGGGTGGTGCGTCTGTGGCGAGAAGGTGCCGATCGCCGAGGCCCGCGAGGTGACGCTCCCAAACGGCAGGGACGGGTGGCAGGGCCACTGTCCAAGCTGCGGCGCCCCGCTGTTCGCCATCAAACGCAAGAAGAAGGCCGGCTGAGATGCCCTATTCGAACCTCGAGGGCCGGCAACAGCTGCTCGACGGCCTGGCCGAGGCCGTCGACGAGATCGGCTACGCGCTCGCGTCCCTTGGCGCCGCCTACGAGCAGCTCGACGATGCGACTGCCGACGCGCTCGAGGAGCAGCTGTTCGGCCCGGCGCAGAAGGCCTACGGCCGCGCCAAGCGTGCCCATTCGGAGTTCGCCGCCCGCCACGGCCTGGCGCCGGGCACGTTCGAGGCGCAGACCGGCGGGCGAGCGTCGCTGCGGGCGCGCGGGTTGATCGACGACGCGGTCGCGGGCCTCGGTCGCGCCGGGACCGCTCTGGCCGGCGTTCAGGACGAGCCGGCGTTGCTCGAGGTTGGTGACGCCGAGCTGCGCGCCGGGCTGGCCGACGTGCGTGCGTTGATCGATGCCTTGCCCCACGCAGCGCGCGAGCTCACACGTCGCCTCGGGCGCTGACGTCTCAGGCGCCCGGGTGGTCGACCAGATATCCGATGAACAGCGGCCGCAGCACATCGAGCAGGTCGCCGTCGTCGCCACGCAGCGCGTCCACCAGCAGGGCGCGTGCGCTCTGGGTGTCGTTCTGGGCCTCGGTCAGATCCCCCTTCGCGGCCTCGGCGGCCGGGGTCGCCCGGATGAGCTGCCAGAAGAAGGCGACGTTCAGGTGTGTCTCGGCGTGACGCAGCGCGCGGTCGTGCAATTCCTTGGACGGCAGCTGGTCGAGCTCTTCGAATGTGCTCATGGGCTCCTTGGGTCGCGGGCGGGGCCGGGGCTGCAGACCCCACGGCGAGCGCGCCCGGCAAGATTCGAACTTGCGACTTCCGCCTCCGGAGGGCGGCGCTCTATCCACTGAGCTACGGGCGCGGGAGCCAGGCAGTGTAGAACGGCTCGCGCGATCTCGGTGATCGCGTACGGTTGTGGCTCATGGCCGGGTCCCAACTCGAACACGTCGAGGTGCTCATCGTCGGCGCGGGCATCTCCGGCATCGGGGCCGCCTGCCACCTCCAGGACAAGTGCCCGGGCAAGTCCTACGCCATCCTCGAGGCGCGCGAGGACATCGGCGGCACCTGGGACCTGTTCCGCTATCCGGGAATCAGGTCGGACTCCGACATGTTCACGCTTGGGTTCTCCTTCCGGCCGTGGACCGCCGCCAAGGCGATTGCCGACGGCCCCTCGATCCTCGACTACGTGCGCGAGACCGCGCGCGAGCACGACGTCGGGCGCAACATCCACTTCGGCCACAAGGTCGTCGGCGCCGAGTGGTCCTCGGCCGAGGCCTGCTGGACCGTCGAGGCCGAGCGTGCCGACACGGGGGAGCGGGTGCCGGTGACCTGCTCTTTTCTCTACCTCTGCAGCGGCTACTACCACTACGACGCCGGCTACACCCCCGAGTTCGAGGGCATCGAGGACTTCGGCGGCCAGATCGTGCACCCCCAGCACTGGCCCGAGGACCTCGACTACACGGGAAAGCGCGTGGTGGTGGTCGGCAGCGGAGCCACGGCCGTCTCGCTCGTGCCGGCCATGGCGCCGGAGGCCGAGCACGTGACCATGCTTCAGCGCTCGCCCAGCTACATCACCGCGCTGCCTGGCGAGGATGTCATCGCCAACTTCCTGCGCCGCGTGCTGCCGGCCAAGGCCGCCTACTTCCTGGTGCGCTGGAAGAACGTGCTGATCATGGTGCTGAGCTTTCAGCTCAGCCGCCGCCGGCCCGAGCTCATGAAGTGGTTCATCCGCATGGGCGCCGAGCGCCAGCTGCCCGAGAGCTACGACCTTGACACCCACTTCAAGCCCGCCTATGAACCGTGGGACCAGCGTCTGTGCGTGGTGCCCGACGGCGACCTGTTCGCGGCCATCAGCAAGGGCACGGCGTCGGTGGCCACCGACGGGATCGAGACCTTCACAGAGACCGGGTTGCGGCTGAGCTCGGGCGCCGAGCTGGCGGCCGACGTGATCGTCACGGCCACCGGCCTTCGCATGTTGGGCCTGGCGGGCCTGCCGATGAAGGTGGACGGCCGCGAGGTCGAGCTGCCCGACCGCATGGCCTACAAGGGCATGATGCTCGAGGACGTGCCCAACATGGCCTTCGTCGTCGGCTACACCAATGCGTCCTGGACGCTGAAGGCGGACCTGACCTCGGAGTACCTGTGCCGGCTGCTCAACCACATGGATGCCCACGGCTATGACCGCGCGGTACCGGTGAACGACGATCCGACCGTGCAGCCCCAGCCGTTCATGGACCTGACCTCGGGGTACGTGCAGCGCGCGCTCGACTCGCTGCCCAAGCAGGGCTCAAAGGCGCCGTGGCGGCTGCGTATGAACTATCCGCGCGATATCGTGACGCTGCGCCACCGCCCGATCGAGGACGGCACGCTGCAGTTCCGGCGGGCCGGAGCGGCGCAGCAGGCGCCGCACGCCGCCGACGCCTCCGTCGCGGCCTGACCCAGCCGCCCGATGGTCATCGCGGTGATCTCTGACACGCACATGCCGCGCGGCCGCCGCGCGCTGCCCGCGGCGTGCCTCGAGCGGCTGGCCGCGGCCGACCTGATCCTGCACGTCGGCGACGTGATGACCGCTCAGACCCTGGCCGAGCTCGAGCTGGTCGGCCCACCGCTGCTGGCCGTACAGGGAAACGTCGACGACCACGACCTGCGCCGCGAGCTGCCGATCGAGCGGGTGGTGAAAGCCGAGGGCGTGCGCATCGGCATGGTGCACGACTCCGGCTCGCGCCAGGGCCGCCTCGAGCGGCTGCGCGACCGCTTCCCTGACGCCGACGCCGTGCTTTTTGGCCACTCCCACCTGCCGCTGCACGAGCGCGCCGGAGCCTTCCAGATCTTCAACCCGGGGAGCCCGACGGAGCGCCGCCGCGCGCCCGCGCACACCATGGGCATCGCGCGAGTCGATGACGGCCGGATCGAGTTCGAGCTCGTCGCGGTCGGCTAAGGGACCCCGAAGCGCCAAGATAGGCGCCGCCATGGACCTCGATGTCGTATTCCTGGGCACCGCCGCCTCCGCGCCGACCGCGCACCGGGGCCTGCCCGCCCTGCTCGTTCGCCGCGGGGGGGAAAAGCTGCTGTTCGACTGCGGCGAGGGCACCCAGCGCCAACTTGTGAAGTCGGTTGGGCTCGTCGAGATCGACGACATCTTCATCACCCACTTCCACGCCGACCACGTGCTCGGCCTGCCGGGGCTGTTGAAGACCTACGGCCTCCAGGGGCGCGAGCGGCGCCTGCGGGTCTGGGGCCCGCCCGGGCTCGAGCGGCTGTTCAAGACGCTGGCGCCCGTGATCGGCAAGCTTCCCTACGAGCTCCAGGTCGCCGAGCTCGAGGCGGGGGAGGAGTTGCCCGGCGAGGGTTACACGCTCACCGCGTTCAACGTCGACCACGGCGTGCCGGCCTTCGGCTACGCCCTGGCCGAGGCCGAGCGCCCGGGGCGCTTCGACGCGGCGCGCGCCCGTGAGCTCGGCGTGGCCGAGGGCCCCGACTTCGGCCGCCTGCAACGCGGCGAGGGGGTCGGTGACGTGACCCCCGAACAGGTGCTCGGCGACCCCCGGCCCGGTCGCACCGTGGTGACGGGCGGCGACAGCGCCCCATGCGCGTGGACCGCCACCGAGGCGGCCGGAGCCGATCTGCTCGTGCACGAGGCCACGTTCATGTCAGAGGACGCCGACCGCGCGAAGGAGACGCGTCACTCGACGGCCGCGGGCGCCGCCCGGTTGGCCGCGGAAGCGGGGGTCAAGCTGCTGGCGCTGACCCACGTCTCGTCGCGCTACCCCGTGCGCGACCTGTGCAAGGAGGCCGAAGCCGAGTTCGCCAACACGATCGTCCCGCGCGACTTCGACTCCGTCCAGATCCCGCTGCCCGAGCGTGGAGAGCCCATGCACCTGCGCGGCGACGCCGACTGACGCCGCCGCCACGCCGGCAGCCGGGACCGCTGTTACATTCTTCGGAGCAGTCCTTTTAACCCGGTCCCGAGAGGCCAGGAAGGGGCATCACCCGCTTGATCCACAAGGTCGTACTCGACCGTGACGACGTGCGGCGCACCCTCGTGCGCATCGCTCATGAGGTCGTCGAGAAGAATGGCGACGAGTCGATCGCCATCGTGGGCATCCACCGGCGCGGCGCCCTGATCGCGGGCCGGTTGCGCGACCTGGTTGCCGACCTCGTGGGCGAGCCGGTACCGCTCGGCGACGTGGACATCTCGTTCTACCGCGACGATGTCGGCCTGCGCGAGCCGGGCGCCTCGCCGGTGGTGCACGCCTCCCACGTCGACTTCAGCGTCGAGGACACCACGGTGATCCTCGTCGACGACGTGCTCTTCACAGGCCGCACTGTGCGCGCCGCGGTCGACGCCCTGTTCGACTATGGCCGCCCCCGCCGCGTGCAGCTGGCCGTCCTGGCCGACCGCGGCCACCGCGAGCTGCCGATCCGCCCCGACTACGTCGGCAAGAACCTGCCGACCGCGCGCGACGAGCGGGTCTATGTGAACCTCGAAGAGCTCGACGGCCACGACGAGGTCACGATCACGGCGGCCGACTCGGAGATCACTATCCGGAGGGGCCCATGAAGAGGCATCTGCTGTCTGTCGACGACCTCACGCGCGAGGACATCGAGCTGATCCTCGGCCGCGCCGAGAGCTTCGCCGAGGTGTCGGGGCGCGAGATCAAGAAGGTCCCCACGCTGCGCGGGCGCACGGTGATCAACCTCTTCTACGAGTCCTCGACGCGCACCAGCTCCTCGTTCGAGATCGCGGCCAAGCGGCTCTCCGCCGACCTCGTGAGCGTCAAGGCGCAGGGCTCCTCGGTGGACAAGGGCGAGTCGCTCAAGGACACCGTGCAGACGCTTTCGGCCTACGACCCTGCGGCCATCGTGTTCCGCTCACCGTCGGCAGGCGCGGCCGGCCTGGTGGCACGCTGGACCCAGGCCTCGGTGATCAACGCCGGCGACGGCAAGCGCGAGCACCCGACCCAGGCGCTGCTCGACCTCTACACGCTGCGCCGCCGCGCCGGCCGCCTGGACGGGCTGAACGTGTGGATCGTGGGCGACGTGCTGCACAGCCGCGTGGCGCGCTCGAACATCCTGGCCTTCACCCGGATGGGCTGCCAGGTGACGGTGTGCGGGCCGCCGACGCTGATCCCGCGTGGGGTGAAGGCGCTCGGATGTGCGGTGCGCCACACGCTCGACGACATGGCCGAGGCCGACGTCGTCTACGCGCTTCGGATGCAGCACGAGCGCATGGAGGGCACCTTCGTGCCGTCGCTGCGCGAGTACGCGACCCAGTACCAGATCAACGCCCGCCGGCTGGGGCCCAACCAGCTGCTGATGCACCCCGGACCTGTCAACCGCGGCGTCGAGCTGTCCGCCGAGGTCATCGACTCGCCCCAGGCGCTGATAACCGACCAGGTGCAGTCGGGTGTGGTCGTGCGCATGGCGGTGCTCTACGAGCTGCTTGCGGGTGCGCCAGCCGACTCGCCGGTCGGGGCCCGCAACCAGCCCCAGCCCGCATGAGCGAGTCGCCGGTTCCGATGCTCGACCGCGCGCCGGTCCCCGCCGCCTCCGTGCTCATCCGCGGCGCCCACCTCGTGGACCCGCGCGCCGGGCTCGACGGCCCCGGTGACCTTCTGATCATGGATGGCCGCATCGCCGCGATCGGCGCGCCGGGAGACATCGAGCTGCCCGACGGCGCCGAAATGGTCGACGGCGGGCGCCTGCACGCGTTCCCGGCCTTCATCGACCCCCACGTACACCTGCGCACCCCGGGTCAGGAGCACAAGGAGGACCTAGAGACCGGGACGCGCTCGGCCGCCGCAGGCGGCTACTGCGCGATCCTCGCGATGCCCAACACCAACCCCGTCGTGGACAACGCGTCGGTGATCCAAGCTCTGCGAGAGCGCGCTGCGACCCAGGCGCGGATCCCCACCGGGTTCACGGCGGCGGTCACCGTTGGGCAGAAGGGCGAACAGCTGACCGAGATGGCCGAGCTGGCGTCGGTCGGAGCCGCGGGGTTCACAGACGACGGCCTGCCCATCCGCTCGGCCGGGGTCATGCGCCAGGCGCTTCAGTACCAGAAGCTCGCCGGTCTCACGATTGCGCTGCATGAGGAGGACCCGACGCTCTCGGGCACCGGCGTGATGCACGAGGGCGAGGTCTCGGCGCTGCTGGGAGTGGCCGGGATCCCATCGGTGTCTGAGTCGGTGATGGTGGCGCGCGACTGCCAGCTGGCCGCCTTCGAGGACGCCCGCATCCACGTCCAGCACGTCTCGGCCGCCGCCACGGTCGAGGTGCTCGAGCGCGCCAAGGCCGCCGGGGTCAAGGTGACCGCGGAGGCCACGCCGCATCACCTGCTGCTCACAGACGAGTCGGTCAGGGGCCTTGACACCCACCGCAAGATGAACCCGCCGCTGCGCTGCGAGGCCGACCGCCAGGCCATCGTCGCCGGCGTCCGCTCGGGCGTGCTCGACACCATCGCCACCGATCACGCGCCACACTCACGTGAGGAGAAGGAAGAGCCGTTCGAGCAGGCGCCGCTCGGCGTCACCGGCCTCGAGACCGCCTTCGCCGCCATCTACACAGACCTCGTGGTGCCCGGCCACCTGGAGCTCGGGCTCGTGATCGAGCGGATGACCGCCGGCGGCGAGCCCTTCGGCATGCACGTTCCCACCCTGGTCGAGGGTCGCTGTGCCGACTTGTGCCTGGTCGATCTGGCCGCCGAGTGGCAGGTCGGCGAAGCGGGCTATGAGAGCAGATCGGCCAACTGCGCCTTCGACGGGCGGCGCCTGACCGGGCGCGTGCGAATGACCGTCGCGGGCGGCGCGGTGGCCTTCCGCGAGCGCAGCTTTGCCATCGGGGCCGTGGCCTGATGCTCGAACGAAGTCGCACCGTCTTGGTGGTCGTAGACGTCCAGGAGGCCTTTCGCAAGGCCGTGCTCGAGTTCGACCGGGTCGCCGCGAGTGCCGGCGTCCTCATCCAGGCCGCTCGCATCCTCGACCTGCCCGTCGTCGTGACCGAGCAGTACCCCAAGGGTCTCGGGCACACCGTGCCCGAGGTGGCCGAGCACGTGGGAGGCGTCGAGCCGCTGGCGAAGACAGTGTTCTCCGCCACCGGCGCCGAGGGCTTCGACCTCGGCGGCCGCGACCAGGTGCTCATGTGCGGGATCGAGACCCACGTCTGTGTCTACCAGAGCGCGCTCGGACTGATCGACGACGGCATCGAGGTGCAGGTCGCCTCCGACGCGGTCAGCTCGCGCAGCGAAGAGAACCGCGAGCTCGGCCTTAACAAGATGGAGACTGCGGGTGCTGCCATCACGAGCGTCGAGACCGCCCTGTTCGAGCTCCTGGGCGCCGCTGGCAGCGACGAGTTCAAGCAGATCCAGAAGCTGGTGATGTGATGGACGTCAGCCCGGCCTACCTCCTGCTCGAGGACGGCGCGCGCTTCGACGGCGACTCGGTCGGGAGAGACGAAACCGATGCGAAGGATTCGGCATCCATGCCAAATCCTTCCCCGGCCCGCGGCGAGGTCGTCTTCAACACCTCGATGTCGGGCTACCAGGAGTCGGTCACAGACCCCAGCTACCGCGGCCAGATCATCGTGTTCACCTACCCGATGGTTGGCAACTACGGGGTCTCGGCGGCCGCGATGGAGTCAAGCGCCGTGCACGCTCGTGCGGTGATCATGCGCGAGGCGGTCGATCGCGACGACGCCCCGGGCGCCACCGCCGGCTGGCTCAGCTGGCTGGACGAGCAGGGCATCCCGGCGCTCACGGGTGTAGACACGCGCGCGCTCGTGCGCCACATCCGCGACAAGGGGGCCATGCGGGGCGGGGTGTTCGACGCCCACACCGACGAGTCCCAGGCGATGGAGTGGCTGATGGAGGAGCCGCCGATGCGGGGACAGGACCTCGCCCGCGAGGTCACGCCGGGCGAGCCGATCCTGCTCGACGCGCTTGACGGCTCGACCGACGGGCCGCTCGTCGTGGCTATTGACACCGGCATCAAGTGGTCGATCGTGCGCAACCTGCGCGAGCGCGGCGCGCGGGTCGAGCTACACCCATGCACGATCACCGCGGACGAGGTGCGCGCCCGAAACCCCGACGCCGTGTTCCTGGCCAACGGGCCGGGCGATCCCGCGGCGCTCGACTACGTGGTCTCGACGGTGCGCGAGCTCGTAGGGGAGAAGCCGGTCTGGGGCATCTGCCTTGGCCACCAGCTGCTGTGCCGCGCCGTCGGCCTTGAGACCTTCAAGTTGGCCTTCGGCCACCGCGGCGCCAATCACCCGGTCAAGGACCTCGAGACCGGCAAGGTTGAGATCACCAGCCAGAACCACGGCTTCGCGGTGCTCGGCCCCGGTGGGGAACAGACCATCGACGCCGATGAGGCGATGCGCTGGGAGACCGACTTCGGCGCCGCCGAGCTGAGCCAGCTCAACCTCTACGACCGCACCGTCGAGGGGCTCGTGCTGCGCGATGTGCCCGCCAGCACGGTGCAGTACCACCCCGAGGCCGGCCCCGGCCCACACGATGCGCGCCACCTTTTCGACCGCTTCCTGGCGGGCCTCCAGGCGGCGTGATGTTCACGGCACGGCCAGCGCGGGTACCGAGGCTGCACGCGGGCGGGACCGGGCAGGAACCTCATCGTGGCGGGTGCCGTCCTGCTGGTGCTCGGCCTCGTCGTGGGCCTCACCGTCTCGTTCCTGCTCGGGGTCGTGCTCATCCTGGCCAGCCTCGCGGCCTTCGGGTATCAGGCGGTCCAGAGCGGCAAGGCGGCGCGCGAGCGCGAAGCGGAGAGCTCCGCGTCTTCGGAGGGCGCGGACTAGGCAGAGCTCGGGTCCCCGGCACGGAGGAATCCAGTGCCGCGTAGGAACGACATCGAGAAGATCATGGTGATCGGCTCGGGGCCGATCATCATCGGCCAAGCCGCCGAATTCGACTACTCGGGCGCCCAGGCGTGCAAGGTGCTGCTCGAGGAGGGCTACGAGGTCGTGCTCGTGAACTCCAACCCGGCCACGATCATGACCGACCCGGAGTTCGCCACGGCCACCTACATCGAGCCGCTGCTACCGGACTCGGTGACCAGGGTGATCGAGCGCGAGCGTCCCGATGCGCTGCTGCCGACGCTCGGCGGGGGCACGGCGCTGAACCTGGCGCGCCAGCTCACCGAGGACGGCACGCTGGAGCGGTTCGGCGTCGAGTTGATCGGCGCCGACTACGACGCGATCCAGCGCGCCGAGGACCGCGAGCTGTTCAACCAGACGATGGAGGAGGCCGGCCTGCGAGTGGCCCGGTCGACGATTGCGCACTCGCTGACCGAGGCGGAGAGCTTCCTCAGCGACATCGGGCTACCGGCGATCGTGCGGCCGGGGTTCACGATGGGCGGCCACGGGGGAGGCATCGCGCGTACCGAGGTCGAGTTCCGCGAGCGCGTGGCCGAGGGCCTTGCCGCCAGCCCGATCAACCAGGTGCTGATCGACGAGTCGGTGATCGGCTGGGGTGAGTTCGAGCTCGAGCTGATGCGCGACCAGAGCGACAACGTCGTGGTCATCTGCTCGATCGAGAACATCGACCCAATGGGCGTGCACACCGGCGACTCGGTCACCGTCGCGCCCCAGCAGACGCTCACCGACGCGCAGTTCCAAAAGCTGCGCGACCAGGCCATCACGGTCATCCGCGCGGTGGGTGTGGAGACCGGCGGATCCAATGTTCAGTTCGCGGTCAACCCGCACACCGACGAGATCATCGTGATCGAGATGAACCCGCGCGTGTCACGATCAAGCGCGCTGGCCTCGAAGGCCACGGGGTTCCCGATCGCCAAGATCGCCGCTCGCCTGGCGGTGGGCTACGCGCTCGAGGAGATTGACAACGACATCACCAAGGTCACGCCCGCCAGCTTCGAGCCGACCATCGACTACGTGGTGGTCAAATGGCCGCGCTTCGCCTTCGAGAAGTTTCCCGGCGCCGACGGGTCGCTGTCGACCTACATGCAGTCCGTGGGCGAGGCGATGGCCATCGGCCGCACGTTCAAGCAGGCGCTCGTCAAGGCGATGCGCTCCCGCGAGCTCGACGTCGCGCCGCCCCTGCCGGCCGACGATGGCGAGCTGCTGGCCGCGCTCGACGTCCCGGCCCACAACCGCTACGAGCTGTTGTTCGAGGCCTTCAGGCGCGGCTACGACGACGCCGAGCTTCACCGCCGCACCGCCATCGACCCCTGGTTCCTGGCCGAGCTCGGCGCCATCGCCCGCGGCGAGGATCCCGAGGCTGGCCTCGTGCGCACCTATAAGGCCGTAGACACCTGCGCCGCCGAGTTCGAGGCGGCCACGCCCTACTACTACTCCGGGTGGGAACGTCCCGGCCCCGACGGCCCCCGCCACGAGGTCCGAAGGGGCGACAACCCGGCGGTCATGATCCTGGGCTCGGGGCCCAACCGGATCGGTCAGGGCATCGAGTTCGACTACTGCTGCGTGCACGCCGCGATGACGGTGCGCGCCTCGGGGCGCGACGCTGTGATGGTCAACTGCAACCCCGAGACGGTGTCGACCGACTACGACACCTCCGACCGGCTCTACTTCGAGCCGCTCACGCTCGAGGACGTGCTCGGGGTGGTGGAGGTCGAGCAGCCCGAGGGCGTGATCGTGCAGTTCGGCGGCCAGACCCCGCTGAAGCTCGCCCAGGGCCTCACCGACGCCGGGGTCAAGCTGCTCGGCACGCCGGTCGAGTCGATCCACCTGGCGGAGGATCGCCCGAGCTTCGGCGCCGTTCTCGAGGAGCTGGCGCTGAAGAGCCCGCCATACGCGACGGCCGAGTCGGCCGAGTCGGCGCTGACTGCCGCCGACGAGGTGGGCTATCCGCTGCTGGTGCGGCCGTCCTACGTGCTCGGCGGCCGCGCGATGGAGATCTGTTACTCCCGGGAGGGCCTGGCGCGCTATCTCGACCGCACCGCGCAGGGCGGCCGCCCCGAGGGCGACATCTTCCTCGACCGGTTCCTCGAGAACGCGATCGAGGTCGACGTCGACGCCCTTTGCGATGGCGAGACCGCGGTCATCGGCGCGATCATGCAACACGTCGAGGAGGCCGGCGTGCACTCGGGCGACTCGGCCTGTGTGATCCCCGCGATGTCGCTCGGGCCCGACATGCTGAGCCAGGTCGAGCAGGCCACCAAGCGGATCGCCCTTCGCCTCGGCGTGGTCGGGCTGATCAACATCCAGTTCGCCGTCTACGGCGACGACGAGCTGTATGTGATCGAAGCCAACCCGCGGGCGTCGCGCACCGTTCCGTTCGTGAGCAAGGCGATCGGCGTGCCTCTCGCCAAGATCGCCTGCCGCCTGATGCTCGGCGAGCGGCTCGCGGAGATGGACCTGCCCCTGCCCGCCACTCCAGGCCACGTGTCGGTGAAAGAGGCGGTGCTGCCCTTCGGCCGCTTCCCGCGGGCCGATTCGCTGCTTGGGCCGGAGATGAAGTCGACCGGCGAGGTGATGGGGGTGGCCGAGGACTATCCCGCCGCGTTCGGCAAGGCGCAGGCCGCCGCCGGCTCGATCCTGCCGACCGAGGGCACGGTGTTCATCAGCGTGACCGACCACGACAAGCCGACCGCGACCCAGCTCGCAGCGTCGCTGCACGACCTCGGGTTCACGATCATGGCCACCGGTGGCACGGCCCAGGCCATCCGCCGAATGGGCGTGCCCGTCGAGCGGATCCAGAAACTGAGCGAAGGCTCGCCCAACGTGGTCGAGCGCATCGACGCCGGCGGCGTCGCCCTGGTGGTCAATACGCCCACGGGCTCGGGCGCCCGCGCCGATGGCTACGAGATCCGGCGCGCGGCGGTGGCAAGGGGCGTGCCGTGTATCACCACCATGAGCGGCGCCAGTGCCGCCCAGCGCGCCATCCGCGCCCGCCGCTCCGGAGAGCCGCGCGTGTTCTCGCTCCAGGAGCTCCATCCCCGGCTGCCCAGTGTGACCGCGGAGTGACCGCGGCCGAGCACACGCCGCAACGGCGGACCCTCGCTCCGCCGGAACGGCGCGTGGCCGAGGTCAAGGCGGTTCGTCGCCTCGGGGCCTACGACGTGATCACCGCCCGCGACCCCGTCGGTCCGCGTGACCCGCGCCCGGGCCAGTTCTACATGCTGGCCGCGGGCCAGCGGTGGGGTGGGGGAGCATCGGAACGGCCCTTCCTGCCCCGCGCGTTCTCGTTCGCAACCGCCCGCGCCCACGGCGACGGTGGTGCGGTGCTCGAGTTCGTGCTCGAGGACGTGGGCCCCGGAACCCACCGCCTCGGCGAGCTGGGGCCCGGTGACCCGCTGATGCTGCTCGGCCCGCTGGGCCTCGGGTTCGCGCCCGCCGCATCCGGCACGCGACCGTTGCTCGTGGGCGGTGGCATCGGCATCGCCCCGCTGCTCGGTCTGACCGAGAAGCTCGGGGGAGAGGCGATGGTGATCCTCGGCTTTCGCTCGGCCGCCCACGCCCGCGGCGCCGAGTTGTTCGACGGCGATGTCACGGTGGTCACCGATGACGGTTCCGTCGGAGACCGCGGGCTGGTTACCGGTCCGCTGCGCGAGGAGCTCGACCGCGACCCGGGCGCCACCGTCTATGCCTGCGGGCCGCCCGCCATGCTCGAAGCGGTGCGCGCATTGTGCGCGGAGCGCGACGTGGCCTGTCAGCTGGCGCTCGAGGCCGGCATGGCGTGTGGCTACGGGGCCTGCTTCGGCTGTGTGGTGCCCACCGTCGACGGGCTCCAACGGGTGTGCGTGGACGGCCCGGTGTTCGCCGGCGCGGCCCTGCAGCGGGTGCAGTGAGCGAGCTGGCGCGCGAGCTCTGCGGCGTCCCGCTGCGCGGGCCCCTGCTCAACGCGTCGGGCACCTTCGACGTGATCGCAGCGCGCCGGGCGTTCGGCGACGAGCTGCTCGCGCGGTTTCCCTTCGACGCTTTCGTGTCGAAGACCGTGACGCTCGCGCCCCGCGAGGGCAACCCGCCGCCGCGGCTGTGGGAAAGCCCATCGGGAATGATCAACTCGATCGGGCTGCCGAATAAGGGGCTCGACGGCTTTCTCGCGCACGATCTACCCCAGCTGGCCGAGCTGCCCGTGCCGCTGATCGTCTCGGTGATGGGCTTCGACCACGACGAGCTTGCCACGCTGGTTGATGGGGTCGGCTCGCGCGAAGAGGTCGCGATGATCGAGCTGAACGTCTCGTGTCCGAACGTCGAGACGGGCACGATCGTCGGCGCCGACCCGGCCGAGACGGCCGCCGCGCTTCACCGGGTCCGCTCCCTTACCGCCAAGCCCCTGGTGGTCAAGCTCACTCCGAACGCGGTGGACCCCGCCGCGGTGGCCGAGGCGGCCCAGGGGGCGGGCGCCGACGCGATCTCGCTGATCAACACTCTCAAGGGCATGGCGCTGCATCCGCGCACGGGCGAGCCGTGGCTCGGCGGGCGGACCGGCGGCGTGTCGGGCCCCGCGGTGCGTGCCGTGGCGCTCGAGCAGGTGAGCTCGGTGGCCGCGCGCGTGGCGGTCCCGGTTATTGGGATGGGCGGGATAGCCTCCGGGGGCGACGCCGCGGACTTCCTGGCCGCGGGAGCGAGCGCCGTCGCGGTGGGCACCGAGAGCTTTCGCGACCCCGCGGCCGGCAGCCGGATATCGGCCGATCTCCGGACGCTGGCCGCCAGCGGACGGCTTTTGCGGCCCGTAGGCGCGCGTCGCGCCGTGCGTCGGGCCTAGGTCTTCCCGCAAACACCGAACTTCGGCCGGAAAAACCCTGCAAACAGTCAGCGAACGTCAACTGTCTTCAAGCTAAGGTCGAGGTACAGGTGAATTCAGCAGGAATTCAGCCCCTCGGTGTCGACGCCACGGATTGCGCGTGTATTATCGCCGCTCATGTCGGCCGCGCCCGAAACCGCTTCCAAGAGCTCCGCCGCCGGCCTCACACCCGAGCGCTCCCTCACTCAACGCATGGATGCGCTCCAGCGCGCGAACGACATCCGGACCCGCCGCGCCACGCTCAAGCGTGACCTCAAGGCCGGTCGCGTCAAGATCCACGGTCTCCTTCTCAACCCGCCCGAGTACCTCCAGACGGCCAAGGTCTTCGACCTGCTGCTGGCGGTGCCGAAGTACGGGCGCGTCAAGGTCAACCGGATTCTCACGCACTGCCGGATCTCGCCGAGCAAGACGATCGGCGGGCTCTCGGAGCGTCAGCGCAACGAGCTCGTCTCCTACCTCCGCCGATAAGCCCCCCGGCGCCCCATACGCCGGTCCTGGTGATCACCGGCCCCTCCGGGGTGGGCAAGGGCACGCTGATCCGCGGGCTGCTCGAGCGCGAGCCCGGGCTGCAGATGTCGGTGTCGGCTACGACCCGTGAGCCGCGCGAGGGCGAGGTCAACGGCCGCGAGTACCACTTTCTGAGTCGCGCGGACTTCGATCAGCGAGTCGCAAACGGCGAGTTCATCGAACACGCCGAGTACGCGGGCAACCGTTACGGCACCCTGCGTTCCGAGCTCGATCGTCCCGCGGAGGTGATCGTGCTCGAGATCGAGATCCAAGGCGCCCGCCAGGTGCGCGAGACGCTGCCCGGCGCAGTCCAGGTCTTCATCGCGCCTCCCTCGCTCGACGACCTCAAGCAGCGCCTGGTCGGTCGGGCGTCGGACTCCGCGGACCAGATCGCCCGGCGCATGGAGGTCGCGCCGGTCGAGATGGCCGCCCAGCAGGAGTTCTCGAAGGTCGTCGTGAACGAGGACCTCGACGCGGCGCTGGACGAGTTGGCCACCATCGCCGCTACGATGTATGCCCCCGAACAGACGGACTCCCCTTGATCAAGCCGCGCCTGGACACCCTTCTCGAGCAGGTCGACTCGCACTACGCATGCGTGCTCGTCGCCGCAAAGCGTGCCCGCCAGATCAACTCGTACTACCACAACCTCGGTGAGGGGACCTTCGACGAGTACCCGCCGCCCATGGTCGAGACGGGCTCGAAGAACTACCTGAAGATCGCCTTGGACGAAGTCGCCGAAGGCAAGATCAAATACCGCTACAGGGACTGATACCGGCGCCTGCGGGCGTCCTCGGTCTCTCGCCTGCTGCTCGCAGGCTTCGCTCCCTGCGTCCTTCGCAGGCTTGGTCTCAGTCCCTGTAGCCCTCACCGGGCTCGGGTACCGTTACTTCCATGGCTCGCATTCTCCTAGGCGTCACGGGCGGCATTGCCGCCTACAAGGCCGTCGAGCTGGTTCGGTTGGCCACCAAGGCCGGGCACGCGGTGCGGGTGGTGCAGACGCCGGCGAGCCTGAACTTCGTCGGCAAGGCCACCTTCGAGGGGATCACCGGCGCGCCCGTGCTCGTCGACGAGTTCGAACCCGATCCCGCCCGGGGCGCGTTCCCGGGCGACGCGGCGCCCGACCATGCGCCGATCTCGCATCTGGAGCTCGTGGCCCGCGCGGATGCGTACGTGATCGCCCCGGCGTCTGCCAACACGCTTGCCAAGCTGGCGGCCGGCCACGCCGACAACCTGCTCTGCAGCGCGGCGCTCGCCAGCACCGGGCCGCTGGTGCTCGCGCCCGCCATGAACAACCACATGTGGGAGCACCCCGCCACGCGGGCCAACGTCGAGACGCTGCGACTGCGCGGCGCCCACCTCGTCGAGCCCGAAACCGGCGACCTGGCCTCGCGCGGCGAGCGGGGGACGGGTCGGCTCGCCGATCCGTCCGCGATCCTCCTCGCGGCCGAGTCGGTGCTGCCGAGTCCCGATCAGGCGCCCTACGCGCCGCTGTCGCTCGACGGCTCCCGCGTTCTGGTGACCGCCGGCGGCACGCGCGAGCCGATCGACTCGGTTCGCTTCGTCGGCAACCGCTCGTCGGGGCGGATGGGGGTGGCTCTCGCGATCGAGGCGGCGCGTCGCGGCGCGCAGGTCACCTTGATCGGGGCGAACCTGGCCGTGCCCCCGCCCGACGGCGTCCGTTTCATCTCGATCGAGACCGCCGAGCAGCTCGAGCGCGCCGTGCGCGCGGAGTTCGCAGCGTCAGACATCCTGCTGATGGCGGCCGCCGTCGCCGACTTCCGCCCCGCCAGCGCGGCCGACCACAAGATCAAGAAGTCGGGTCGCTTCGACCTGACCATCGAGCTGGAGCCGACCATCGACGTGCTCGCGGCTGTGGCCGAAGGCCGCGAACCCGGTCAGACGCTGGTCGGCTTCGCCGCCGAGCACGGCGAGGGCGGGCTCGAGCACGCCCGCGGAAAGCTTGACCGCAAGGGCCTGGACGCCGTCGTGCTGAACGACATCTCCCGCCCAGACATCGGCTTCGATTCCACGAGCAACGAGGTGGTGTTCGTCACCGCCGCCGGTGACCAGACGATCCCGTTCGCCGACAAGTCCGTGGTGGCCGCCGCGGTCCTGGACGGCGTGGAGGCGCTTCGCGCGCGGGAGACCGCGCGCCCGTGACCGCCGCCGGCGGCGACCCCGAGCGAACGGCCGAGGAGCGGGGCGAGCTCGTCTATGACCTCTACACCCGGGGATCGGCGCTGCTCGAGGCCGGCGACTTCGCCGCGGCCGCCGTGTCGCTGGAGCGCGCCCGCCTGATGGAGCCGGGCAAGACCTCGATCCGCGAAGCGCTCGGCCGCGCCTACTTTCGCTCGGGGCGGTTCGAGCAGGCCACCAAGGAGTTCGCCGCGGTGGTCGAGCAGGCGCCTGTCAACGACTTCGCCCATTTCTGTCTCGGCAAGGCTCTGGCCAAGACGGGGCATCCGCGTGAGGCGCGCAAGCACGCGACCCTGGCCGCGACGATGAGGCCCGATCGCGCCGACTACCGAGCGCTGCGGGACTGGTTGCAGGCTGCGTAGTGGTCACTCTCCCAGGGCGCTGACCAACTCGCCCTACCCAACGCAGTTCGCCAAGTGGACCGGGCGCGGCCCGCTATCCCGCCGGATCCAGCCAGCCGCCCCCCGCCGGCTGCGGCGCCGGCTCGCGGCGCCGCTGCTGGTACTCGCGCGCCGCCACCGCGCCCTCGACCACCAGGCCGAGCAGGCGATCGATGTCGGGCTCGCCGGCCACCGCGGCGGCGGGAAGATCGGCGTGTACCCAGATCTCGTGGTCCCGGGTGCAGCCAAAGCGTGCCATCCGCGTCTGGCGGTTCCACCACAGCAACATCCACGGGTCGATGGTCTCGGCGTCTGTGAGGGCGTGGGCCTGGGCTCTGACCATGCCGTCTGCGAGCACGATCCCGACGTCGAGGGGCCAGCCCGCAGCGTGCTCGGCGGCGACGGTCACTCCCCATTCGCCGTGCGCGAGCCGCCGGGTGGTGCCCGGGAGCTCGTCCACGAAAGTGTCGATCACATCGACTGCGGCCATCTGAGGGACAGTACGGTGCCGGGCGTGCGGGCGATCGTTCAGCGGGTCGGTGAGGATCGGTTGCAAGCACCTGAAGCGGCCATCGAAACCGCGAACGGGGACCGGCGAAAGGCGTCTATACTCGCTCGGCTAGGACTTTCAGTCGTGCCGCGGCCCATGGCCGTACCTGGAGGTGGGCTACGTAGCCCACCTTTCTTTTTGATCATATGACCACAAACAACCGCCTCCACACAGACATCGAACAGAGCCTCGCGGGGTCCGTCCCTGACGTCGAGCTGCTCTCGTGCGAGCGCGTGGGCAAGGACCGTCTCCGGCTGTTCATCGACCATTCCGATGGCGTGAGCCTTGAGCTGTGCGAGCGGGTCACCCGTTCGCTTCAGGACCTCCTGGAGGCCTACTCGCTCGAGGTGTCCTCGCCCGGCCCGCAGCGCCCGCTTACCAAGCCCGACCACTTCCGGCGGTTCCTGGGGCGGCGCGCGAAGCTACGCACCCGCGCGGGCCACCGCAACGTCACGGGAGAGCTCGTCGGGGCAACCGACGACGAGGTCACCGTCGCCGTCGACAACGGCGAGGCCGGCGTGGTGTCCATCCCCTACACAGAGATCAGCCGCAGCAACCTGCTGGAGCGCAGAGGAGAGGAGAAGCGATGAGCAAGGAGATCGTCGACGCCATTCACGTGCTCGAGCAGGAGAAGGGCATCTCCGCCGACACCCTGATGGACGCGCTGGAGGACGCCCTGCTCTCGGCGTACAAGAAGAGCCCCGGCTCGGCGCGCTATGCGCGAGTCGACATCAACCACGAGAGCGGCGACTTCACGGTGTTCCAACTGCTGCTGCCCGAGGAGCTCGAGGAGCGGCTGCTCGACGAGGCGGAAGAGGCGCTGGAAGAGCCCACCGTCGACCCCGAGACGGGGGAGATGCGGATGCCCGAGGAGCCCGAGATTCCGCAGGAGGTGCTCGCCCAGTACAAGGACGAGATCGAAGAGCGCGACGTGACTCCCGAGGGCTTCGGGAGAATCGCCGCCCAGACCGCCAAGCAGGTAATTCTGCAGCGAATCCGTGAGGCCGAGCGCGACATGATGTTCGACGAGTACCAGGACCGCGTCGGAGAGCTGATCACGGGCATCGTGCAGCAGTCCGACTCGCGCTACACCCTCGTGCAGTTGCGCGAGCGCGTCGAGGCGCTGCTGCCGCGCTCCGAACAGGTCGGCGGCGAGCGCTACGACCACGGCGCGCGGGTAAAGGCGATTATCACCGACGTGTCGGCCCAGAGCAAGGGACCGTCGATCATCGTCTCTCGCCGCTCGCCGGAGCTGATCCGCGCGCTGTTCGAGCTCGAGGTGCCAGAGATCGCCGACGGCCTGGTGGAGATCCAGAACGTCGCCCGCGAGCCCGGCTACCGCAGCAAGATCGCGGTGATCAGCCACACCAACGGCGTGGACCCCGTCGGCGCCTGCGTAGGCCCCCGCGGTTCGCGTGTCCGGATGGTGGTCTCCGAGCTGCGGGGCGAGAAGATCGACATCATTCCCTTCAACGAGGAGCCCGCCCGATTCGTGGCAAAGGCGCTCTCGCCGGCCCGCGTGCGCGAGGTGCTCGTGGACGACGAGGCGATGCAGGCCACCGTCATCGTGCCCGACGACCAGCTGTCGCTGGCGATCGGCAAGGACGGCCTGAACGCCCGCCTGGCGGCCCGCCTGACCGGCTGGCGCGTGGACATCCGCTCGGAGACCGAGTTCGCCGAGGAGGAGCAGAACATGGGCTTCGAGGAGGAAGAGGTCGCCGGCCGCTGCGCCGCGGTGCTCACCAACGGCAAGCGCTGTCCGAACGCCGCCGTGCCCAACTCGCGCTACTGCGGCCTGCCCGCGCATCAGGCACTGAACGACCAGGAAGGCGACCAGCTGGGCGGAGGCGGAGGCGCCCAGCCCCAGGCGGCGGAGGGCACCACGTAGCCGCTGAGCGGCGCTGCGTCGCCTGCGGGCGGACGTTGCCGCAGGGCAACCTGCTGCGATTCGTCCGCACCGCCGACGGCCGCGCCGAGGCCGATCCCGATCGGCGCGGGCCTGGCAGAGGTGCATATCTCTGCCAGGCACCCGGATGTATGGCCGGGATCGAGGACGGCAGGGCTTTGGCCCGGGCCCTCCGCGGCCCCGTGACACTTGAACCCGAGACCCTAGACTTGGTGCGGAAATGGCAAAGAAGCGAGTCCATGAGATAGCGAAGGAGCGCGGGATCCCCAGCAAGGAGGTCCTGGCGACCCTGCAGGCGGCCGGCCTCGACGTGAAGGCGGCCGCGTCAAGCGTCGACGAGGGCGACATCAAGCGCGCCTTCGACGGCCCCCAGGAGCCCGAGCCCCAGCCCGAGGCCGCCGGAAACGGTGACGCGCCCGCAAACGGCGCCGCCGCACTGCCGGCCCGCACCCGTCCCGAGGCCGCTCCTGGCGCCGGGGGCAAGCGCCGCCGCGTGGTCATCGACTCGCAGGCGTCGCGCCGCTCGCCCGGCCCGCCGCCCCAGCAGAACCAGCCGCCCCGACGGCGCGGGCGGCGCCGGCGCACGCCCTGGGTCGAGCCCGACCTGACCGCCAAGCCCGAGGCCCCGGCCGAGGTCGTCGTCACGCCCGTTCAGTCCGGCGCGACGGTCAAGGAGGTGGCCGAGTCCCTGGGACTCTCCGCGCCCGACGTCATCAAGAAGCTGATGGAGCTCGGCGAGATGGCCACGCTGACCCAGACGCTCTCCGACGACGCGATCGAGGTGCTGGCCGACGGCTTCGACCGCAAGGTCGAGATCCAACACGCCGCCGACGAGGTCAGCGCCGAGCCCGCCTACGAGGACGCCGAGGCCGACCTGATCGAGCGCCCGCCGGTGATCACCATCCTGGGCCACGTCGATCACGGCAAGACGTCCCTGCTCGACGCGATCCGCCAGACCGAGGTCGCCGCCGGCGAGGCTGGTGGCATCACCCAGCACATCGGCGCCTACCAGGTCCACCACGGCGAGCACACGCTCACCTTCCTCGACACCCCCGGTCACGAGGCCTTCACGGCCATGCGTGCCCGCGGCGGCCAGGTGGCCGACATCGCGGTCGTGGTCGTGGCCGCAGACGATGGCGTCATGCCCCAGACCACCGAGGCGGTCGATCACGCAAAGGCCGCAGACGTCCCGATCATGGTCGCGGTCAACAAGATCGACAAGGAGGGTGCGGACCCCAACCGCGTCCGCGGCGAGCTGGCCGAGCAGGGCCTGAACCCGGCCGACTGGGGAGGCGACACAGAGTTCGCCGACGTGTCGGCCAAGACGCACCAGAACCTCGACGAGCTGCTGGACACGCTCATCACCCTGGCCGACATCCAGGAGCTCAAGGCCAACCCCAACACCGAGGCCTCGGGCACCGTGATCGAGTCGCGGCTCGACCCCGGCCGTGGCGCCGTAGTCAGCCTGCTCGTACAGCGCGGCACCCTCGTGGTCGGCGACGCGGTCGTGGCCGGTCAGCACGCCGGCCGGGTGCGCTCGATGAGCGACTACCGCGGCGAGCGCGTGAAGAAGGCGACCCCCGGCATGCCGGTCGAGATCCTTGGTTTCGACGGCGTGCCCGAGGCCGGCGAGCACGTACGCGTGGTCTCAAACGAGCGCGAGGCCCGGCGCATAGCCGGCGAGCGCCACAACCGCTTGAAGACCGAGGCGCTTGCGCGCAGGGCGGGCGTTCGCGTGTCCTTTGACGACGTGATGGCTCGTGCCCGCGGCGGTGAGCTCGCCGAGCTCAACCTGATCGTCAAGGCCGACGTCGCCGGCTCGCTCGAGGCGCTCGCCGACGAGATCGCCAAGTTGCCCCAGGGCCAGGTCACCGTGAACGTGATCCACGACGGCGTTGGCGGCATCAACGAGTCCGACGTCATGCTCGGGTCGGCCTCCGAAGCGGTGATCATCGGCTTCAACGTCCGCCCCGTCGGCGACGCCACGGCCGTGGCTCGTCACGAGGGCGTCGAGATCCGGACCTACTCGGTCATCTACAAGGTGATCGAGGAGCTGCGCCAGGCGATGGAGGGGCTGCTCGCGCCCGAGGCGGTCGAGTCCACGGTCGGCAACGTCGAGATCCGCGAGATCTTCAAGGCGTCCAAGGTCGGCACGATCGCGGGCGCGATGGTGCTCGACGGTACTGTCACCCGCGGCGCCACGACCCGTTTGGTCCGCGACGGCACGATCGTTTATGACGGCCGGATCGGATCGCTGCGGCGGTTCAAGGACGACGTCCGTGAGGTGACAGCCGGCATGGAGTGCGGCATCGTCCTCGAGAACTTCGCCGACGTGAAGGAAGGCGACCTGCTCGAGGTCTATGAGACAAATCAGGTCGAGCAGACGCTCGTCTGAGTGACGCGCCCCGAACGCACCCGACGAGAAGGCTAGGATGCCCGGCGACCGTATGAGACGGGTCAATGAAGCTGTGCGCGAGGTTCTGTCCTCGCGCCTGCTCGGGGGGCTGAAAGATCCGCGCATAGGCTTCGTGACCGTGACGTCCGTCGAGACCAGCTCAGACCTCAGACAAGCCCGTGTCTATGTGTCGGTGCTCGGTAGCGATGAGGAGCGCGATCAGACGCTCGAGGGCTTGCGGTCCTCGAGCGGGTTCCTTCAGGCGGCGATCGCGTCAGAGCTGCGGATGAAGCGGACGCCCACGCTGGAGTTCGCCTACGACCCGTCCGTGGACGAGGGCTTCAGGATCGCAGCCCTGATCGAGGAGAACGAGCAGTGAGCGTCGGAACCGAGATCGATCAGCTTGTCGACGCGCTCGGACGCACCGAAAAGCTCCTGCTGACAACCCACGAGAATCCCGACGGCGATGCGCTGGGCTCGCTGCTCGCGATGCACTGGGTGCTCGAGCAGCTCGGCAAGGACTCGGTGATGTACATGTCGCCTGACGAGTTTCCGTTGCCGTTGGAGTACCGCGACATGACCTTCGAGGGGCTGGTGGAGGCGCCTCCCGACGACATGGACGAGCGCTCGGTGGTGTTCCTGGACTGCGGCAACATCGACCGCATGCCGGTGGAGTTCCTGAAGCGCGAGGGGATCCACATCCTCAACATCGACCACCACCACGACAACACGCGCTTTGGCACCGTCAATCTGGTGGTGCCCGACGCCGCGTGCACCACACAGATCGTTTATGGGCTCGCGCGCGAGCTTGGTGCGGAGCTCACGCCGAAGATCGCCGACGCCCTCTACGTGGGGCTGGTCACAGACACCGGCAAGTTCATGTACGAGAACACGACCCCGGCGGCGCACCGGATGGCCGCCGACCTGATGGAGGCGGGCGTCGATCCCCACCTGGTCTATCGCCGCCTGTTCGAGGACCTCCCGTTCAGCCGTCTCCAG